>DATDKO010000296.1:0-5752 GCA_036519935.1 Rubrobacter sp.
CGCAGCCCTTACGCCGGGACAGGACCCCTACAGCATGGTCCTGATGGCCGTCCCGATGATAGTGATGTACGAGGTCTCCATACTTATCGCCCGCTACGTGAACCCTTCGACCGAGGTCACGGCCCACGAGCTTGCGAGGGACCCCGAAGAACACGAGACCGAAGAACGCGAAGCCGATGAGCCTGAGATAGGTGACTTCGAAGACACAGACGATCACCCTGAGAACGGGCACGAGCGGGATCTCTAGCCGTACCTCAAGTGGGTGTCGAAGCGGCGCATTGAGCGTTTGAGCAGGTCCTCGGTGAGCCTGCGGAAGAAGGGCTTGTGGGCCAAGGTGTCGAGCCAGGCTGGTCTGATCAAGTAATCTGTCGAGACGGTTATCCTGACGGCCCCCGGGGCCTCCTGCTCTACGAGCCAGCCTCCGCCTCCTAGGGCGCCTTCGACGTAGTTCCATTCCAGCCGGCGTGGCGGCTCGACCACCGTGACGATGCTCGCTACCTGGTGCGTGAGCCCTGCGGCGCTCAGGGTAAACTCCAGCCTGACGCCGGGACGCAGGTCTTTCGTCTCCGCTTTGCCGGCAGGGTCAAGGGCGCGGCAGCGTCGGAGGCCGGCCGCCCACTCGGGGAAGCGTTGCACGTCGAGGAGGGAGGCGAAGATCCTCTCTACCGCGATCCCGGATACGATGTAGCTCGCCCTGAAAGGCCGGGGCTCTTCAGGCACCGATGAGGACCCCCGCCGTGTAGAGCAGTCCGAAGACGAGGTGGAGTCCGGCCGTCCGCTTGACCACGGGGTCGAGGCGCCTCGGCGTCGAGTAGCTGGCCACGTCGCGCCAGAGGCGGAACGCGGCGAACGCGCTCGGGAAGATGAGGGCGCACTCAGGGGGGACGACGCCGAAGACCATCAGCACGGCGACCGCGACGTAAGCCTCGAGCAAGAGGGCCCTGTACACGAGGATCCCCACCTCCCTGCCGAAGACTACGGGCAGCGTCCGCCGCCCGCCTCTGCGGTCGGAGACGAGATCCCTGATGTTGTTGGCGAGCAGGATCGCGGCCACGGGCCCACCAATAGGCAGCGCCGCCAGCGGCACGTACGGAGGGAAACCACGAGCCTGTACGGCGTATGCGATGACGACGATCAATACCCCCATAAAGACGAAGACCGCGGCCTCGCTGGCAGGGGTGTATGCGATAGGACGCGGTCCGGCCGAGTACAGGTAGCCGCCGAGCGCCGAGAGGCACCCGAGTACGAGTATGGGCCAGCCGCCCACGGCTATCAGGTAGATGCCGAGAAACAACGCCAGGGTGTAGCAAAGCAGCGCACCCGCAAGGACGCGACGCGCGGTCACCCGGCCCCTTACTATAGAGCCGGCGATCCCGACCGTACCGGCTACGTCGAGGCCGCGCTCCGCATCGTAGAATTCGTTGAACATGTTAGTGGCCGCCTGTATGAGGAGGCTTCCGAAGAGCATGGCGAAGAACGGTCCCAAGGCGAACGAGCCGTCCTTGAACGCCAGTGCCGTCCCGAAGAACACCGGCACGGCCGCCGCAGTGAGGCTGAAAGGCCTGGCAAGGCGGAACCACTCTTCGAAAACCTGCCGTCTCCTCGGGTTCATCGTTCGGCCAATTGTGGAGAGAGTCGTTCACGTTTGCAATCCTTCGATGCTTCAGCCGTCAGGTACGTTCGCATCCACGGGTTCTCCTCACGCCCTTGCCTACAGTGCCTCTGGAGTACCGAGCAACACAGCATCGCTGCCCTGTTGCTCTCGACGGCCTGAAACCTGAGACCTACTGTGGTACAACCGGCAGTCGTGGAAGCCGACCGTTCCAGTGGACTCGCGAGCTCTTATCTGCGGCTGGTCCGACCAAGGCAGTGGACCAAGAACGGGTTCGTGCTGGCCGGGGTGGTATTTGCGGAGAAGGCTTTCTCGGCGACCGCCGTGGCCCACGCGCTGCTCGCCTTCGTGATCTTCTGCGCCCTCTCCGGGGCCGTGTACGCGGCCAACGACGTGTTCGACGTCGAGGAGGACCGCAAGCACCCACTCAAGAGGTTCAGACCCGTCGCGAGCGGTGAGATCTCGGCCCGCGCGGCCCTGGCCTTCGCCGCCGTGCTCGCTGCGGGCGCCCTCGTCCTGAGCTTCACCTTGCTACCTTACGGCGTCGGAATCGCCGGTGTTGCATACCTCGTTTTGCAGGTCTTCTATACGACCATCCTCAAGCACGCGGCGATCCTCGATGTCATGAGCATCTCGGCCGGGTTCGTCATAAGGGCGCTCGCTGGCGTGGCCGCGGTAAGTAGCCCTATCTCACCGTGGCTCATCGTTTGTACCGGGCTCCTGACGCTCTTCCTCGGCTTCTCCAAGCGTAGGCACGAGATCGCTACTCTAGGCGAAGGCGCGGTCGTCCACCGCAAGAATCTCAGGGACTATTCCGTTCCTATGCTCGACGAGATGATGAACATCATGATCTCAGCGACAATCATCGCCTATACCCTCTACACCTTCACGGTCTACGAGAGGCAGGATCAGATCTTCATGATGGGGAGCATCCCGTTCGTGGTATACGGAGTCTTCCGCTACATGTTGCTCGTCCACCGCGACGGCGGCGGCAACCCCGACACATTGCTCCTCTCCGACAGGCCGCTCCAGATCTCGCTGTTTCTCTGGCTGGTCGTGGTCGGGACGGTCATCTACGTAATTCCCCTGTGGAACGGCTGAGACGAAACCTCGTCCTCGCCCTTGCCCTGGGCGCCGCTGTCTACCTGATCCTCGCCGTCTTCTCCGACTTCGACAAGCTCGTCGCGGCTCTCGACAGCTTCGACTACGCCCTCATACCAGCGATCCTTGGCCTCGTCGCCCTCTCCTACGTCGTACGCTTTTTCCGCTGGACGTACTACCTCAGGGTACTGAAGGTCTCCGTTCCAACGGGGATAAACGCTGCGATCTTCACGTCAGGGCTCTCGATGACGATCTCACCGGGCAAGCTAGGTGAGGTGATGAAGAGCGTCTTCGTCCGCAGGGCCACGGGTGCCCCGATAGCGCGCACGGCCCCCGCGGTCGTTGCCGAACGTGCCACCGACGGTACAGGCATGGTCTTATGGGGTTTCCTTGGCGCCTTTGCCCTTGATCTGCCCCCCTGGACGATGCTGATATTCCTCGCCCTCGCGGTCTTCGGGATCGCCGTCCTGCGCTCTAAACGCCTCTCTCTCGCGGCCGAAAGCGTCCTCTCGAAGCTGCCGCTCGTGAACCGCCTCGCCCCGCACCTGGGAGACTTCCACGGGGCGTCTAACGAGCTTCTGGGGACGAGACCGCTCCTGGTGGGGACCGCCATCTCCTTCTTCTCGTGGGGTCTGGAGTGTGCCGGCGTGTATCTTTGCGCCGTGGGGCTTGGCGTGGACCTGCCTTTCCTCCTCATCGTTTTCGTGTTCGCAACCAGCTCGCTCCTCGGGGTCCTGAGCATGCTTCCCGGTGGGATCGGGGCCGTCGAAGCTGGTCTCTATGGCCAGTTCGTCGCCGTTGCGAACCTCTCGACAGGCCTCGCCGGCGCGCTTACGCTGGTGATCCGCCTGGCCACCCTCTGGTTCGCCACACTACTCGGGATCTGCGGACTACTGCTCGTCCGGCGTCTGCTGGGTGACGCACCGCTGGAGCCGCACGAAAAGTAGCCCCTCGATCGGCCTACACCCTTTCGGCGCGGACGACGTACCGGACGAACCAGTTGGGACCGGGGGTCCAGTAGTCCCCATAGTCTTCGATACATGTCTGTAAAGAGACCACGTCGTCGCCAGTTGGCGCTGTTACGGTTAGATCTGTAGGCGACACCTCGAAGATCTCGCTTACAGCGTAGGTGTAGGTCGTACCGTTCGAGTCGGTGAGTAAGATCTGGTCCCCCTGGCCCAGATTGGGCAGGTTCCAGAACACGTGATCGCTCGGGGTGCCAGGGTATCCTATCCTGTGACCGGCTATGTAGGTGTTGGAGCCAGGAACCCATGGGTAGCCAGTGCCAGGAACGTGCCCGGCCCCCTGCGAGAGGCTCGCCTCCGAAGTTCCCTCGACCACGGGAATGTCGGAGATACCCATAGCGGGAACACTCAGAGACATTATCGCGCCTGCAGGGACGGTAGCAGAAGCAGACGCTTCGTCACCCACGGGGGAGGGTTCCTTGACTGCCCTCTCTCTCTGATTCGCTTTGTCCGCCGTCTCGGCGACAGGCTCCGGTGTGGCCTCCTCCGTCCCAGTAGGCTGAATGGCCCTCTTGGCAGGCTGGGCGTCAGCCCCCGTGAGCATCCCCCTACCGGCCAGAGCGAGCGCGCCGATAGTAAGGAGCGCAATGACGCCAAACGTAAAGAGACCGACCCTCCCGAGGCCGGTGCCGGACAATCCCCTCATCATACGTCCCCTACTTCTCCCCAAGACAAGGGCTATCTATGTCCCCTACCCAACAAGCCCCTGTACGTCAGCTACGCCACGCCGGACTCTAACACCACAACACACGAACTGCAAGAACCTTAACAAATTTGTAGCATATTGTTCTAAGAGCGATTTGCAGCGATTGACCTAGTGCGAACCGCACAGTCGGCTACGAGCGACCAGCGGAAACAACGAAAGTTGCTCTAGTCCACTTCTCGCATCGTGCGGCTCAGTGCTCCCAATACGGCCGTTAGTAGCAGAAGTGCCCCTGCGGCCAGGAACATAGCCGTTAGATCGAGCTCGACGAGTACCCCGGCGAGGGCGAAAGAGATCGGGTCAAGGGCGACGGCGGAGAACATCGCGAAGCTCATCACCCGTCCGATCAAACGCGGCTCCGTGCGTTCTTGAAGCCAGGAGATCGTTATGACACCGAGGAAGCTAGATGTTGCGCCGATCGCGGTTGCGAGGGCGACTGCGGCCACAAGGTTCGGTACGAAGGCGATCGCCCCGACGATAATCCCGAGCAGGCCTGTCAGTCCAATCTCTATCAGACCCCGGCGTCTGAAACGACTCACAGATCCTGCGCCGACGACCCCGATCAATGCGCCGACTCCCGCGGCCCCGACCAGGGTGCCGAAGGCGCCAGCGCCTCCTAGGCGCGACTCGGCGAGGACTGCTCCACCGACGTACAGAGGTCCCATCATGGCCAGGTTGGTACAGAGCAGGATCAGTAACAGCGAACGAATGACCCCATCGCGCCACACGTAGCGTATCCCTTCGCTGAACTCGATCCGTGCGCCGCTTTGCCCTTTGTCTTCCTCTGGTACATCACTGGCCTGGGACCCAGACGGCTTCGCAGCCCGTGCGACAGCGCCGAACAACGCTGTGGCGATCAAGAACAGAACAGCTGTAGCGCCAAAGCTGGCTCCAAGACCTAGGAGCGCGAGCAGAGTACCCGCCAACGCGGGCCCGAAGATGCTGCTGACCTGCTCGGCAGCCTGGGTCAGGGCGTTCGCCGCACTCAAACGGTCGCGATCGACCAGGGTCGGTACGATAGACATCGATGCAGGGTAGTAGAGTGCATCGAGCGCACTCAAGCCTGCCGCAATGACATACACATGCCAGATTCGGGTCGCATCAGCCATGATTAACACGGTCAAAAGGGCTAAGAACAAAACGCGTCCCGCACTGGCCCAGATCATGATCAACGCGGGCGAATACCGATCGCTCAAGACCCCGCCCGCAGGCATCAGGATGGTGCCTGGTATGGATGCAACAGCCAGCACCAGGCCAAGCTCAGCACCAGAGCCCGTAACGCGTAGCACCAGCCACGTCAGGGCTACGAGG
>DATDKO010000297.1:0-4975 GCA_036519935.1 Rubrobacter sp.
AGCCGGCGCCTCGACCCCAAACTCCCAGATAGGGCTGGCCATCGGCCGCATCCTCGAAGCTCGAGGGCTTCCGCCCGAGATCGCGCTCGAATAGCATTTCAGCTTTTTGTTTTCGCTGAACCTAGAGTCCGGTCTCGACGATCTTACGTGCTATGTCGGTGAACTCCTGTCCCTCTGTAGTGTTCGAGGCCAGCGAGCGCGTCGAGCCGTCGTCGAAGACGATCTGGACGGTCTCCTGCCCTGTCGTATGCCTCTGCAGGTAGCTCCGCGCGGCGTAAGCGGCGCCAGCGAGCGCACCGAGCAGGAACAGGCGTCTCAGGAGTTTCTTCATCGGTCGCTCCCCTCTGCGAGGGCCTTCTCGACTTCACCGCGGGAGTTTCGCATGTCGTAGAGCACGAGGCCAACCCTTGCTTCCTGGCCCGTTGTGGCTGCCAGTACGCCGCCGCCATCGAGCCGCACCACCAACAGGTGTCCCCCACCGGTATCTATCCTGAGTTGGGAGATGTGGCCCTTCCCGCTCTCACGCGCCACCCTCTCCGAGAGGTACACAAGCGCGGCGAGCATAGCGCCGACCCGCTCTCTATCCACCCCAGGTTCGTGCGAGGAGGAGATGAGATCCCGGTCCCCAGAGAGAACGGCGCACGAGTCGATGTCCTCCGAGAGCGCCCTGAGATCGGCAAGCACGCGGTCGAGATCCTGCGCCGCCCCGGCCCCACTTCTTTCAGCCATAAGCATCTCCCATCCCCTGTTTGCCGCCGAAGCGAGCATTATATCCGAAGGCCACCATCGTCTCCGAAAGAGCTTAACAGAAGCCTTAGGTAATGGTATATTCACCGCTTCAGGGGCGATTAGCTCAGCGGGAGAGCGCTGCCTTCACACGGCAGAGGTCGCTGGTTCGATCCCAGCATCGCCCACTCAAAAAGTACCTGCAAATTACAGGAAAAGAGAAGCCCCTGGTATTCACTCCAGGGGCTCTTTACTGCAACCGTACTGCAACGTGAACGGCTGTAGGTTAGCGCAGTGCTTCCTCCAAGGCCCTCGCCGCCTTCTCCTGCATGTCGGGTAATACGTGCGAGTAGGTGTCGAGGGTGATAGCGATGTTGGCGTGACCTAGCATCTCGGAAACGATCTTAGGGTTAACGTTGCCCGAGAGCAAGAGCGTGGCGCACGTATGCCGGAGATCGTGGAAGCGAGTTTCGGCCGAAAGACCTGCACGCATCAGGAGTCGGGCGAAAGAGCGGTTGCGAAGGTTCGAGGGGTTGACGATGCCACCAATCTCATTGGCGAAGACTAGGCCACCGGGCTTGTAGAGTGAGCCCAGGCGATCCATCTCCTCCATCTGACGCTTCAGGTGGCCTTGGAGGGCTACAATGGCGCCCGCGGTGAGGCGCACAGTGCGGCGGCTCTTCTTGGTCTTGGGCTCCGATAGGAAGTGTTTGCCACCCCTGCGGGTAAGGGTGCGCCGGACCTGAAGCGTGCCCGCTTCGAGGTCTAGGTCCTCCCAGTTGAGCGCCAGTAGCTCTCCTTGCCGCAGCCCCGTGTGTATGGCGAGCACGTAGAGGGCTTCTAGACGGTCACCGCCAGCGGCTTCAATCAGGCGATTGGCCTCTTCGGCGGTGAGTGGGACAATCTCCTCGCGGTCTATACGTGGAAGCTTCAGGGCGTCCGCTGCGTTGCGCGGGATTAGGCCGTCAGCTACAGCTTGATCCAGGGCCTTGTGCAAGACCGCGTGCATCTTGTGCACCGTAGCCGATGCGAGTCCAGCGTCCAGCTTCTCCCGGTAGAACCCGCGCACGTGCGCTGGGGTGAGACTCTTGAGCTTCATGCGGCCCAGCGCGGGCTTGATGTGCGGTCCGATGGCGTACTTGTACCGGTCTAAGGTACTCGCCCGGACCGTGCCCTTCACGCACTCCTCGAGCCACCTCTCGAGATACTCGCCTACCGTCTGTTTCCCTGCATCGAAAACTAGCCCGTCTTCTCGACTCGAGAGCGCCTTGGCCAGTTTATTCGCTACCTCCTGACGGGTTTTGCCGTAGAGCGTCCTGCGCTTGGGGCCCTCGGCCGTGTAGACCACGTACTGGCCGCACCAGCCGCCGTTCTTGCGGCGGTGAATGGTCCCTTCGCCGTTGCCTCTTTTCCTGCTCATTGCTTCGCACCTCTCTTTCTTGGTCGTTTGGCCTCTACCTATCCATAACTTTTCAGAATGGTAATGCATAATCACATTATAAGGGAGTTTTTATACAAAAAACATACATAATTAGTGTGAAGATGTAGAAAGCCCCGGCGCGGCTGCAACCGCCCGGGACATGGCCCATAAGGAGTGATGCTTATGGACGGTTCTAGTGTAACCCGCGAGGCCCATCACGCGGCCCCGCGTTGCTTGCTCTCACTCTACGAGAAGGCCAACGGCTCCTCCCTCGACGGCGAGGGCATCCAGGCGTGGCTGGAGTGGGAGTGGGAGGCTATGCGCTGGTGTGTGCCTGTGGAGATCTCCCGCTCTGACCTGGAGGCGTTGGTGGAGCGGAGCACCGTCGTGTTGGAGCGGGAGAAGCACCGCCTGATTCACGAAGGTGACTGGCGCAGGTGGGGTTCTAGGGGCGGCAGGGAGACCTTGAGGCGCTATGGTCCTCGGTGGTTCTCGTTGCTGGCTCGCAGGAGGTGGGGCTGCATCAGCCCAGAGGATCTCGAGGCCGCGAGGGTGCTCCAGTGAGGCGCGCTGCGCGGAGAGGCCTTGAAGTTACCGGCCCGACCGTCGCTTCAAAGCGCCCTAGGATGGTCTTCAAGGCGAGGAGGGGACAATGACGGCGCCGCTCCCCCTCGGGAAGGTAGTAGCCACTCCTGGGGCCTTGAAACTCCTCTCGGAGATGGGGGAGGACCCATTCGCCTACATCGCCCGCCACGCGACGGGTGACTGGGGAAACCTCTGCGCCTTCGATCGCCGCCAGAACGAGATAGCGCTGAGAGATGGATTCCGGGTCTTTAGCTGCTACGAAGTCCCTGCGGGGAGGGTCTGGATCATCACCGAGGACGATCGCTCCGTCACTACCATCCTCTTACCAGAGGAGTACTGATGAGCTGCGAACTGTGTGGAGGAGGAGACATGTGGATCAAGACCTGCCTAACCCCTGAGCGCTCCCGTGTGCTGGTCTGCGATCCCTGCTACGAGGAACACGCCTCTGTCCTGGTGATCGTGCCAGGCGACAGGGTGGTGATGGCGAGGTGCGACCACTGCTGGCGCTACGGAAACCCCAGGGACTTCGTGGAGGTCAGCCCAGGCGGGCGCAAGAACGCCTACTCGGGGACGTGCACCACGTGCGCAGGTGAGGAAACGTCGTGATGTGCTCGGAGGAACCTCGCCTTCCTCCCGGCTACCGGCTGGACAGAAGCGATCCGGATCTATGGACGCTGCGCCGGCCAGAAGGTTGGGTGGTGGCCCACTTCAGTGCCCGAGGTGCCACCAGTGAGACCATAGAACAGATCGCCTGGGAAGACCACGAAGGCGCAGGAGAGGAGCAGTACCCGTGAAGAAGACTCATGATTACATTCATCACTACAGAGGCTACTGGTCCGACGGGGGTAGGTGCAGAATAAGGATCTACCAGGAGGATGGACGGGCGCCGGTGGTGATCTGCTCGCAGTTGCCGGACAACGACAATACCTCCGTAACCAACATGGCCGAGTATCTAGCAGCAGAGGTGATAGGGGAGCACTCGCTTGCTGCTCCACTCACATGGATAAAGCACTATCCAGAGCACGAGGGAGAAATCGGAGAGAACTCCCTGGTAGAGTTCTCTAGCTGGGAGCCAGTAGAAGTGTACCTTGGAAGCGTATGGCGGTGCCGGATAGGGTCCCCCGAGTGGTTGCCACTGCACTGCGAAGACTCTCCCATGTGCTGAACGCAAGAAGTACCACTCGCTCTACTTCAGGCGGTAGCTCGCAGCCCTACGGCTTCGTTGGGAATGGAAGTCCCGATGGTAGACTGCATTGTTCGGCAACGGAAGGAAAGCCGCCAAGGTATGCAACCTACGGCGAAATCCCTTTGGGACAAGTTAAAGAGCGAAGAAGCCAAGATACGGGAACGACTGGCAACCATGGAAGAAGAATTCGACCTGGCCGTGGAACTACACGCACCGTCCGGGACGGTTATCCGTATCGGGGCGATAGCCTACTTCCCGTATAGTAATGATACGCTTCGTATCCAGGGCATTGACGTAAGGACCAGGGAAGCGTGTCAAGCTATCGTATCTGTTCGGAGCTTCTATGTCATCTTCAGGTTCACAAGAGTCGAGGGCCGCGAGTCGGAACGCAAGCCCATAGGATTCCACATCGAGGGAGAAGAAGGTTCCGAAGAAACATAATCCGGCTGCGACGCTAACTGTGGTGCGAAACTAAGCGATGTTGTAGCGTGGGCTGATAACTGCGGATGTCTAAGGATGGGGACTTGGGGAATGACGATTCCTGATTATCAGACAGTAATGCTTCCCTTGCTTCGCTTCGCCGCCGATGGACAAGAGCATTCCCTACGGGGAGCCATAGAGAACCTTGCCGACCACTTCGATCTGAGCGATGACGAACGCAAGACGCTGCTACCAAGCGGCAGACAGGCAACCTTCGACAACCGTGTGGGCTGGGCGCGTACCTACATGAAGAAGGCCGGACTCTTGCATACCCCCCGGCGTGGCTACTTCACGATCACTGATGCGGGCATTCAAGCGCTAAAGGACAACCCAGAAGCGATCAACCGCAAGTTCTTGGAGCGGTACCCGGAGTTCCTGGAGTTCATGTCCAAGAGTATTGCCAAGAGCACGGCGACGAAGCCCGACACAACGATGCCAACGGAAGAGCGCACGCCGCGGGAAGTGATGGAAGATGCGTACGCCACCATCAGAACGCAGTTGGCAAGCGAACTCTTAGAACGGATCGCACAGAGTTCTCCGCGGTTCTTCGAACGGCTGGTTGTGGACTTGCTGGTTAA
>DATDKO010000298.1:0-7047 GCA_036519935.1 Rubrobacter sp.
TTGCTTCACCTCTCGGCCAGCGTCGATATGGAGAGCGGTCTGTTCGCGGAGAGCATGGCGCAGAGCCTGCTCCTCGGCACGCAAGACCACAGAGAGGGCGTGCGGGCAGCCCGGGAGCGGCGAGCGCCCTCGTTCACCGGGAGGTAGCTGGATGGGATATCTACTCCCGTTCGAGGACAAGAGGCCTCTGGTGGCCGACGACGCCTTTATCGCGCCGACCGCGGTACTTGTCGGGGACGTTGTGGTCGAAGAAGGGGCTAGCGTCTGGTTCGGTGCGGTGCTGAGGGGAGATTTCAACCGGATCGGCGTTGGGTCAGGTACGAGCGTGCAGGACAACTCGGTCATACACACGAACGAGGACCTGCCGACCATAATTGGTTCCAACGTTACGATAGGCCACCTCTCGCTGCTGGAGGGGTGTGAGATCGAGGACGGAGCGCTGATCGGGATGGGGAGCATCGTCTTGAACCGGGCCCGTGTCGGCCGGCGGGCGATGCTTGCGGCGGGGAGCGTGGTGCGTGAGGACCAGGAGATACCGCCGGAGGTCCTGGCGGCAGGTGTGCCTGCGGAGGTGAAGAAGAATCTGGGCGGTTCCTCCTCGGAATGGGTGGAGATGGCCGCCCGCGAGTACCAGGCGCTCAGGCTCAAATACATGGGACGACCGGAGTATTCGGTAAGCGAGATAGCGAAAGGAGATGCCTAGCATGACGCAGGCCTTGATAGGCGGAGAGCAGGTAGGAGCCAGGTCCGGCGAGGAGACGCCGGTCGTAAACCCTGCGACGGAGGAGGCGTTCGACGCGGTCCCCAAGGGCGGCCCGGAGGACGTGGACGCGGCGGTCGACGCGGCGAAGGAAGCGTTCTCCGAGTGGTCGAAGAAGGACCCTGACGACCGCGCCCAGTTGATGCGGGCCGGGATAGCTAAAGTACAGGAGAACGCCAAGGAGATCGCACAGCTCCTGGTACGCGAGCAGGGCAAGCCGTTCTCCGAGGCGATGGGGGAGCTTCACCACTTCCTGCACGGGATGAACTACTATGCTGACCTCGCTAGCAAGATCGAAGGTGTGTACGCGAACCTGCCTTCGGCGCTCGGACGGGCCTACGGCATGGTCATCAAGAAGCCGATCGGAGTGAGTGCCGCGATCGTGCCCTACAACTTCCCGCTCACGCTGATGGGGACCAAGGTCGGACCGGCGCTCGCCGCTGGCAACACGATCGTGGTGAAGCCGGCCAATACTACCCCGCTCGCCACGCTACGAGTCGCCGAGCTGATGCAGGAGGCCGAGCTTCCTCCCGGGGTTCTGAACGTCGTAACGGGCCCTGGCAATGAGGTTGGCGAGGCGCTGGCCACCCACCCTGACGTCAGAAGGGTCGCCCTCACGGGCAGCACGCAGACGGGGCGGAGGATGATGGAGATAGCGGCCCCCAAGTTCAAGCGCGTTTCGGCGGAACTGGGTGGATCCGACCCTGTGATCGTCTTCCCCGACGCGGACGTGGACGCGGCCGTGCGCGGGATCAACATAGGCCGCTTTTTCAACGCGGGCCAAGCTTGCCTCGCCGCCAAGCGGGTCTACGTCTTCGAAGAAATCTACGACGAGTTTATGGAGGGCCTCACCAAGAGGGTCTCCCGCTACGAGCTCGGCGACGGGATGGAGAAGGCGGAGAAGCCCAAGATAAGGATGGGTCCGCTTAACGCCGCCAGGCACCGAGACGTGCTGGCAGATCAGCTCCAGGACGCGGTGGACAGGGGCGCGAAGGTCGCCGTCGGGGGTAATGGACACGACGGCAAAGGCTACTTCTTCGAGCCGACCGTGATCGAGTACGCCCCGCACGACAGCCGCGTGGTGCGCGAGGAGACCTTCGGGCCACTGCTGCCCGTATTCAAGGTAAACGATGTGGACGAGGCGATAAGATTAGCCAACGACTCGGATTATGGCCTGGGCTCCTCCGTCTACACGTATAACGTGAATTGGATCCACCGTGCCGCCCAGGAGATAGAGGCAGGCATGACCTGGGTGAACCAGCTCCACTTCGGCTACGACGAGCTTCCGTTCGGAGGGGTGAAAGACTCGGGCATAGGCCGCGAGCACGGCAAGGAGGCCATCGAACACTACCTGGAGCAGAAGTCAGTAGTCGTCGGAGGACTGGACTGAGTAGGGTATGGGGCCGCGGACCACTGTAGTGTCCGCTGCCCCATGCCTTCTGCTATCCGTTAGAGAATTGGAGGAGGATAAAATGGCCGTCGAGTATACGAGAGAAGGCAGCGTAGGGTACATCACCCTGGACAACCCGCCGGCGAACAGCTATGACCTCTCGTTCATGGAGGAGCTAAGCGAGTGCGTGCGCTCCGCGGCAGAGGATGACGGAGCAGGGGCTGTGATCCTGCGCAGCGGCAGCCAGAGGTTCTTCTCCGCAGGGGCAGACATCAAGGCGTTCGACGCCAACAGCGTCGAGGACAATATGCGCATGATCAACCAGGCTCACGACGGCCTCTCCGAGATAGCAAGCACCCCGAAAGTGTTCATCGCCCAGATCGGGGCGGCCGCCCTCGGAGGTGGACTGGAGATGGCTCTGGCCTGCGACCTTCGCTTCGGTGCCGAAGGCGAGTACGTGTTGGGGCTGCCTGAGGCGACCCTCGGCCTGCTCCCCGGCAACGGCGGCACCCAGCGCCTGCCGCGTCTTATCGGGGTGAGCAAAGCCCTGGACCTCATGGTGACAGGACGGACGATCTCACCCTCAGAGGCCCACGAGCTCGGCATCCTCGACCGGCTGTTCCCTGCCGACGCGCTAGAAGAGGAGACCCGCAAGTACGCAGATCAGCTGGCACGCGGTGCGACCGAGGCCATCGGGTCCATAAAGCTGGCGGTATACGGCGGTGTCGAGCGGCCGCTTGACGAAGGCCTCGAGACCGAGCGTACGCTCGTCAAGCCGCTTTTCGACAGCGAGGACGCCAGAGAAGGCATCTCCGCGTTCATGGAGAAGCGAAAGCCGGAGTTTAGTAAGTAGGCTGTAACAGTTTGCTCCCCTTAGGTACAATCCGGCACATGGAGGTGAGTGCATCGTGGCCACATCCGACACCCTGATCCGCTCGTCAGACCGCGAAGGCGAGGTGCTGGCGCCGAAGCAGGCACGCCTGATACGCAGCGCCTACAAGGTCATGGGCGAGAAGGGGTTGCGCCACCTCTCACTGCAGGACGTGGCTGACGAGGCCGGGGTGAGCAAGGCCATCCTACCCTACTACTTCGAGTCCAAGGAGAACTTGATCCTCCTGACCATGCGCTGGGTGCTCGCCCGCGTCGCCGGACGCATCCGCGAGGCGATCGCCGAGACGTCCTCCGCGGAGGAGAAGGTCTCGGCGATGATCGACGCCATCTTCGTGAGCCCTGAGTCAAACCGCAGGTTCTACCTCGTCTTCTTCGACTTCCTTGGCTACGCGGCCCGCAATGACCGCTTCGCCGACGTGGGCGCCACGTTTCACGAGATCTGCAACGGCCTCTACGCCGAGGTCATCAAGCTCGGCCAAGAGGAGGGTGTCTTCCTCGGAGGCAACTCTCGAGAAGGCGCGACGGTGGTGCGGGCCCTCGTGGACGGGTTGTTCACGCAGTGGATCCAGGAGAAGGACTGGGAGAAGACCCACGCGGAGTACCGTGAGATATGCAAGCGCTCCGTACTGACCTATCTGACCGCCGGTGCATAGAGGCGTGCCCGTGATCTCGTGAGCGTCGCTCCTTCTTATCTTGGCACACAGCCCATCGGCGAGACGTCGCGTGTCTCGGACGGCGTCTTTCAAGTCAAACTGCCTGTGCCTTTCCCCCTGAAGTTCGTCGCGTCGTACCTTGTCGAGGACCGCGACGGGTGGACAGTCATAGACCCCGGCTTCGACTATCCGCCAGCCCGCGAGACGTGGGAGAGAGGCGCAGCGGAGGTTGGCCTGGACCTGGAGCGCGACCTGGCACGGATCATCGTGACGCATCTGCACCCGGATCACATAGGGCTCGCCCGCTGGCTGGAAGAGCGTAGCGGGGCGCCAGTCTGGATGCTCGAAGGTGAGATCGAGAACGCCCGCCGCGTCTGGGACCCGGACAGGGGAATAGAAGACTTTGTACGGTACCTGATCCGCAACGGCATGGACGCGCAGACGGCTGAACCGACGGCAGGATCCACGCGGCTCGGCGTCCGCCTGCCGGAGCGCCTTCTGCCGCTGCGGCCGGGAGACTCGATCGAGCTCGGAGGCAGCGAGGCCAGGGTGGTGCACACACCGGGTCACTCAGATTTCCACTTCATCCTGCACGACGAGCGACGGAGGCTCCTGTTCGCCGGAGACCACCTGCTGCTCGAGATCACGCCGAACATCGGACTGTGGACATACACGGCCCCGCGGCCGCTTCGACGCTACCTCGACTCCCTTGCAAGCCTGCGGGGTCTGGACGTGGACCTCGTCTTCCCGGGGCACGGTCCGCTCTTCCACGACCTGGACGGGCGCGCGGACGAGCTCCTCGCGCACCACGAGGAGCGCCTTTCGGTAATGCTCGCAGCCCTCAGCGTGAGGCCGGCGACGCCATTCGAGGTCGCGCGCCGTGTCTTCCCCGAGGACCTCACCGATCACCAGCTGCGCTTCGCGCTCGCCGAGACGCTGGCCCACCTCGAACACCTGGAGGGGGAGGGCTACGTCCAACAAGTGGCAGACGGCGTGGTCGGCTACCAGGCAGTCTAGCCTCAATGCTGGCGAGCGCAGAGGAACACGCGAGGCTCGTGGAGACGGCGCGGGGTGATCGTCCCGCGGATCTCTTCGTGCGTGGCGGCACGATAGCCAACGTCTACTCTGGAGAATTTTATGAAGGCAATGTCGCCGTCACCGCTGGCCGCATAGCATTCGTCGGCGAGGGGGAGCGGACCGCCGGTCCGGACACCGAGATCGTCGACGCGAAGGGGATGATCGTCGCCCCGGGATATATAGAGGCGCACTTCCATCCGTGGGTCCTCTACAATCCCGTTAGCCTTGTTGAAGGCATCCTGCCGCTCGGGACCACTACCATCGTCGCCGATAATCTCTTCTTCTTCATGCAGATGGGTCATGAAGGGTTCGCGAAGATGGCCGGCGACCTGAGGGACCTCCCGCTCCTGTACCTGTGGATGGCGCGCCTCACCTCCCAGGCCACGTTTCCCGGCGAGGATGAGATGTTCGGGCTGGATAAGGTCGAACCCCTCCTGCGGCGTGACGACGTGCTCGGGACGGCCGAGATCACGCGCTGGCCCGCGCTGGCGGCAGGAGATCCAGCCCTGATCTCCGGCATCCGCAAGGCGAAGTCCCTCGGCAAGATCGTAGACGGCCACACCGGGGGCGCGTCGGAGTCACGCCTGCAACCCGTCGCCGCCGCCGGCATAGACGCCGACCACGAGGCCATAACGAGAGAGGAGGTCCTCAACAGGCTGCGGCTCGGGATCTGGACGATGCTCCGCAACAGCTCCCTGCGTCCCGACCTGCCTGAGCTCCTTCGCTCCGTCACCGAGAACGGGGTGAGCGCGCACCGCCTCATCATGACGACCGACGGCCCCTCCCCCGAGTTCATCGCGGAGCACGGGCTCGTTGACGGTTTGCTCCGTATCGCAGTCGACAACGGTGTTTCGCCGATGCAGGCGCTCCAGATGGTCACCATAAACCCTGCGACCCTGTTTCGTATCGACGGCCAGGTCGGCGGCATAGGCATCGGCCGTCGGGCGGACCTCTTGCTACTGCCCGACCTCGTGTCTTTTCGCCCCCAGACGGTTATTACGCGGGGGCACGTTGTGGCCGAGAGAGGAGACCTTCGAGTCCCGCTCCCGGACATAGAGTGGGACGCGTACGGGAGCAGGCCGCGTTTCGAACCTGACCTGGACCTCGGTGACCCCGCACTCTACCCGCAAAAGCTATCTGAGGCTGAGGTAGCTGTCATACACCTCAGGTCCGCCGTGATCACCGAGCGCAAGGACGCCCGGGTTCGCTCTGAGAATGGTCTGGTCGTCCCGGCAGAGGGCGCATTGCACGCGGCGCTCATAGATCGGGAAGGAGCCTGGATCTCCCGCGCGCTCGTGTCGGGTTTTGCAGCGAACCTGGACGGACTCGCCAGTACCTACAACACGACCACCCACTTGCTTGTCCTCGGAAGACGCCCGCAGTCTATCGCTCGGGCTGCTCGGCGAGTCAGAGAGCTCAACGGGGGAATAGTCGTCGTCGAAGACGACAAGGTAACCTTCGAGCTTGCCCTACCCGTCAGTGGCATGATGTCAGGACTGCCGTTCGACGACGTCGTCGAACTCAACCGGCGGCTCTCGCGCGCGGTTGCCAGGGCAGGATACGAGCACCACGACATCCTATACACGCTCCTCTTCTTGACGTGCGATTTCCTTCCGGCACTCCGCCTCACACCCCTTGGCCTGCTTGATGTGAAATCTTCCGAGACACTCGCGGCCGCCGAGCGTCTGAAGTCCGTATGACCTTACTGCGCAAGCCGCTGTTGTCTGCGCCAGAACCGAGTCTGCGTGTGGCTTCGTGGTGTTGTGGGAGATGAATCTCGGCTTTGTGATCTTGCCCCCAGCTTTGGGCCGTCCAGCCCCGGCTTCCGCCTATCCCGGTCGGCTGAGGAAGTCCGTCTCGGCATGTTTCCTGGGGCGGTCCGAGCTAAAATACTAGCTATCCGACCGGTTAATCGGTGCCAGGACGTGGGGAAACACGGCCAGCACAAGGGGTGATAAGCGATGAAGACCGTTCTACCGGGACAGGGCTTCCGGTTTGAGCTTGTCGACGCGGGTCTTGCTCCGCGCACCGTGAACTACATCCACGTGACTCTGCACAAGGCTCTCAAAGACGCCGTGGGTGACGGGCTGGTGCCGAAGAACGTGGCGTCAGTGGTCAAGTCTCCGAAACCGGAGAAGCCGGAGATACACCCGCTCACCCGCGAGCAGGCACGCATACTGTTGGAGGCCGCCAGTAAGGAAGACGACAAGTTCGAGGCCCTATATGTCGTGGCCCTGCATTGCGGATTGCGTGAGGGCGAGCTACTCGGCCTCAAG
>DATDKO010000299.1:0-7172 GCA_036519935.1 Rubrobacter sp.
AGCAGCAAGATAATGCCGAACAGGACCACGAGGGCCGGCCTCTTTCCGTTGAGCCTCTCTCCGAACTCTCTACTCGGGCTCTCGACGCTCAACAATTCAACCTTCCTGTGTGTTTCAGGCAAAGGTTTCTACGAAGCTGAAGATACTATGGATCTTGCCGCGAGGTCGTCCTCGGCCGACCGGGCTTGAGCCGTCGGCGCGACCTGAGTGGATTTGAATCTGACGACAGACATCTAGAGCAGCCATTGACTCCGATCCGTAAGCTACTTAATATGCGTGCCCTACTATCAAGGGGAGGAACTACCGGAGGGGGACACAGTGCGGCGCGTTTTGAGGTTGAACCTCACACTTTGTGGGGGCCTAAGAGGTCTTGCCGTCTTGCTTGGGATCGTGGGGGCGATGTCCGCATTGTCGACCGCAGGCAAGCTCGTCTCCTCGGCTGAGGCTCTCCAAGAGAGCAAGGAGCCGGCCCAGAGGACGGAAGGTGAGGTGGTCGGGGCCTCGATCTCCCATCCCACCAGGTGGTTCGTCGAGCGCGAACGGTACACCTACGACCAAACCTACGGCTTCACGTTGTGGAGGCCGGACTCGGGCGCTCTGCACGACCACGGCGGGACGCCGGCGGTGCGCGTCGCGCTGGCCTACGGACTTCGGCCCGGACAGATCAAGGCGACGGTCCTGGAGAAGCTCCAGGCCTACCCCGACCTCCCCATGACTCGCCAAGAGGTCAGCGTCGCCGAGAAGGGACACAGAGGCGTGGCGGTCGGGCCCATCCCGGGCAGCACACCCTCCACAGAGGTCTACGTGCCGGTGAACGGCCGGGTGTATCAGATCAACGTCTACGGGAAGAGATTTGGTTCAGACGACAAAGATCTGCTCTCCACTTTGCGCTTCGAGCCCCCCTCGGGGCCGATCAGCTCGCTCGGACTACCGGCCACCAATTCTCCGAAGACCCTCTACGGGGCGGGTGATCCTGAGCTCGCCGAGCGCGAGCTAGCGGTGCATGAGGGGACTACAGAGGGGGAGGCGACCTTCGCGGCCTCGTCGCTGGGAGAGGAGACTCCGATCGAAGAAGGTTGCTGGCAGGCTGACCCCGACTTCTTCTTCCAGGCGCAATACGGGTCCACGGCCAACGCCAACCCCAAAGATAGCATCCCTACGGGTTGGACCATCGTCGGCAGGCCCAATTACTGGGATGAGTACACCCACGGCAGGCTCGAGTACGGTCGATGTGACAGGCGACATTACACCAACGACAAGTTCGCCGTAGACTACCTCCTCGACCCCGGAGATGCTATCTTCTCGCCCTTCATGCGTGGCACGGTGACCTTCGCGGGCCGCAACATCACCCACAAAGACTACGGCATCTTCGTCTCGATCAAAGCCGCCAACGGCAAGTACGTGAACCTCTCCGGGCACCTGAGCGGCCTCGCTCCCGGGATCGAGAGGGGAGCAGAGGTCGACAGGAACACCGTGATCGGCTTTGCGGGCAAGACGGGCGGCGGCAACATCCCGGTCGGGCCTGTACATCTGCATCAGGCCTACTACCGCTACCCCACCTACACCTCCGACGGCGCGCCGTACGGGGGCGCCGGGCTCAAGGTAGTTGACCACCACTACTACCGCGCCGACAATGGCGTCTACAAATTCGGCTGGGTCGAGAGCCCGGAAATCAAGTACAAGGGCTCTTGGATCAGTTTCTGAAGAACCGCGCGTCCACCGTCAGCAACTGCTACGTTCAGGGCCCCAGATCTGAACTACGGAGAAGTTTGATCCTCCGGGGTGTGCGTTCCCCCTCCGATGTATCTTATACGGAGGGATGTCTACAAGGAGAGGCGCGATGCGTGCACGTCGACGCAGACGCCGTCGCAAGGGCCGTAGAAGCCGCAGCGGCGCTGGCACGGAGAAATTCATGAACGTTAGAGTAGAACGCAGCCCGAATAGCAGGAAGAAGCCCGCCAAGGTGAGAATAGTGCGTCGCGGTAATGGAGACGTCACCGAAGAGACCTCCGAACTCTAGGGTAGGCAACTCGCGTCGGGCCGGTCTTGGCCCGTGGCGGAGTACCAATCGGTTTGTCCCTGCTGGCTGCCAACGCTCAGATTCTGGGGCGGGCAAATCCGTGGGAGATCAGGGCTGGCTCGAGCGCCACGATGGGCGTCCCTTCTCTCAGGGCCTCCCTGACGCCGGCCCTGATCTCGATTCTCAAGCGGCTGGCTCTATGCAGCGCTCGTCGTTGTTGCGCGGGCTGTTGACGAAACGGCTCACCGGGTAGGTCTCGAGGTCGTCGCCGGGATAGGGGATTAGCAAGTCGGCGAGCTGCTCCCTGTCTGCGTCGGGATCGAGCCAGAGGTCGTAAGCGCCGGAAGGGAGTATCACGGGCATCCTGTCGTGGATCCCCTCGAGCACGGAGTTGGCCCTGGTGGTCAAAATAGCGCACGAGCGGAGAGCCCCGCCGCCCTTGTCCCAGCTCTCCCAGAGCCCGGCGAACGCGAAGGGACGGCCTTCTTGCATATGGAAGTAGTAGGGTTGTTTGCCCCCGTTCTCACGCTTCCACTCGTAGAATCCGTCGGCCGCGATCAGGCACCGCCGCCTGCGGAAGGCACTGCGGAAGGAGGGTTTCTCAGCGGCCGTCTCGCTGCGGGCGTTGATCATGCGCGCCCCGATCTCGGGGTCGTCGGCCCACGAAGGAATGAGCCCCCACCTGAGCATCTCGAGACGCCGCTCCCCTTCCTCCTCCAGAACCGCAGCAACCTCCTGCGTCGGGGCGACGTTGTAGCTCGGCGTAAGGTCAACCGAAGCTTCATCCAATTGGAACTCCTCGGCCAGCCTGCCGGCCGGGGTAGAAAGCGTGTACCTGCCGCACATATCTCTCACCTCTCAAGAACTCGGAATCCTAATGTAATTGTACCGGTCTGAGACCCGTCTCCCACCGGCCGGTTGACGCGGCTCAGGATGGTTCTACGGGCTCCCTTCTGCGCCTCGCTCGCTCCTTGCTCTTTCGAGCAGTTCCACGACCTCCTCGTCCGAGGTCTGCTCGAAGTTCCTGTACCAGTAGCCTATGGCACCGAGGTCCGAAGGAGACTCCAGGCAGACCAGATCGTCCACCGTGCGCAGAAAGAGATCGGCGGTCTGGGCTGCGCACACGGGCGCAGCCAGGACCAGGCGTCTCGGCTTTCTCGATCGCAGGGCCTGTACGGCGGCGCGGGCCGTCACTCCCGTAGCGAGGCCGTCGTCGACCAGGATCGCGGTTCGCCCGCCCACTTCCATCTCGGGTCTCTCGCCCCTGAAGTAGCGTAGCCTCCGCCCCACCTCCGCGAGCTCTTGCGCTGTGATCTTCTGGACGTAGTCGTCGGGGATACCGAGACGCCTGACCACGTCCTTGTTGAGGACACGCACACCGCCGGCCGCGACGGCCCCGATGCCGAACTCTGGCTGCCCTGGCGCCCCGAGCTTGCGCGAGACGAACACGTCGAGAGGCGCTCCGAGAGAGCGCGAGATCTCATACCCCACAGGCACCCCTCCTCTTGGCAGGGCGAAGACCACGGTCCGCTCGTCCTTGAAGCGGGACAGCTTCCCGGCAAGCTGGCGGCCTGCGTCCCTGCGGTCCTCGAACGGCGGAATGCCGAAGATGCTCACGGTATCAGCGGAGGCTCCACCAGAACGGAGCCAGGGCCTCGCGGCTCTTCTGAATATCCCTCAACCCGCCCGCATAGTCCCAGTCTGGGGCTCTCTCCCCGACCCCCTGCATGGTCGCGGCGACGCTCTCGGTAAGGGCGTCGAGGTTGTAGCCTCCCTCGAGGACGAACGCAGGGGGCGAGGCCCCGACCTCGCGGGAGAGGTCTGAGATCAGGGCGGCGAAGCGTCCGAAAGCGTCGCTCCCGAGCGCCATTCCCCCGAGCAGGTCGTCTATGTGGGCGTCGAAACCGGCGGAGACCAGGATCACCTCGGGCCCGAATTCCCGCAGGACGGGCAGGAAAACCCCGGCGAAAGCAGCCGCATAGAGGTCTTGCCCCGAGCCCGCAGGCAACGGCACGTTCACCGTGAAACCAAGCCCCTCTTCTTCCCCCACCTCGCCGGTCTTGCCAGTCCCAGGGTAGAAGGGACTCTGATGCGCCGAGAGGCAAAGGACGCGGGCGTCACCGTAGAAGATGTCCTGGGTGCCGTTGCCGTGGTGCACGTCCCAGTCCAGGATGGCGACCCTTTCTAGCCCTCTCGAAAGGGCGTGCCCGGCTGCGACGGCTGCGTGGTTCGTGAGGCAGAACCCCATCCCGTAGTCCCTCCCTGCGTGGTGTCCTGGAGGCCGGGCGACGGCGAAAGCCGTCTCGCCGGCGATGGCGCTCTCGACCGCCGAGCAGGCGGCCCCGCTCGCTAGCGAGGCCGCCTCCCAGGAACCCACGCCGACGGCCGTGTCAAGGCTGAGGTAGCCTCCTCCCGTCACGGACATCTCCCGCAAGTTGTCCAGGTAAGCCTGGTCGTGGACAGCAGTGAGGGCTTCTCTCTCCGCGGGACTACATGGGCGCCGCTCCACGAATACGCCGCTTTGCTCGGCCCTTTCGACCCCTGCAAGGGCCGCAGCGAACCTCTTCGGGGATTCCACGCCGGCGAGATCGTTGACGTGGCGCTCCGAGGCCTGGTCACTGTATACGTGCAAACGTTTCACGCTCCCAGGTCACGCTTCCGTCTCCGCTTTGTATAGATCCTCTCCTGTCTCCTCGATCCTCCTCCACTATGCTACTATGCCAGCATCGCGGATGGGACCCCTGGGGAAAGAAGGTTTGCGGTGGAAGAAGGGGCAGCGCGCGGGCGGAGCGTATCGAGGCTCAACATCCTCATCGCCATCACGGCCGCGATCATCGGCCTGATCTACGGCTACGACCTGGGCTCTATCGCGAGCGCGCTCCTCTTCCTCGTCCCCGCCTTCGACCTCTCCACTACCATGACCTCCGTCGTTACCTCAGCCGTCGTGCTCGGGCAGTTGTTCGGGGCGCTCTTTGCTGGGCGCATCTCCAACACCATCGGGCGCAAGCGCTCCCTGGTGCTGGTCGCGCTCGGCTACGCGGCGTTCGCCGGCCTGCAGGGACTGGCCCCCAACGAGTGGTTCCTGACCGTCGTTAGGTTCCTCCTCGGTCTCGCCATCGGCATCTCCATAGTCGTGGCGCCGGCGTACATCGCCGAGTCCGCGCCCGTCCGCGTCAGGGGCTCGATGCTCGTCACCTTCCAGATAGCAACCACCTCGGGAATCGCCATCGCCTACTTCGTCGGAGCGGCCCTTGCGGGCACCGAGAGCTGGCGTCTCATACTCTCCCTCTCCGCCATCCCGGCCATAATCGTGTTGATCCTCATCATCCGCCTGCCGGACACAGCCCGCTGGCTCCTGATGAACGGCCAACGCGAGGAGGCGGCCGACCTCCTGCGCAGGGTCGAACCCGACATGGACCCCGATGAGGAAGTCCGGAGGATCGAGCACGACCTTAGCTATGAGGAGAAGGGGAGCTTCGCCGAGCTCTTCCAGGGGCGTTTCCGTAAGGCCGGCATCTTCGTCGTGGGCCTTGGTTTCCTGGTCCAGATCACAGGTATCAACGCCATCGTCTACTACAGTCCGACGATCATCCAGGAGGTCGGCGTCACGAGTCCGACGGGCGCGATCATAGCGACCGGCTTCGTCCAGATTGCGGGCGTAATCGCCGAGGTCGTCGCCTTCCTTGTCGTAGACAGGTGGGGAAGGCGGCCCACGCTTCTGACCGGGATCGGCATGATGGGGGCCGCCAACGCCATCCTCGTGCTGGCCTACGCGCTGAACTCCCCTGCGACGTTCACCTTGCTCGGCATCTTGCTCTTCACCGTAGGCTTCAACTTCGGTTACGGTTCGCTGGTCTGGGTCTACGCCTCCGAGAGCTTCCCCGTGCGCCTGCGCACCCAGGGCGGCTCAGCCATGCTGACAGCAGATCTGTTCGCCAACTTCATCGTCGGAGTCGTGTTCCTCGGCGCCCTGGGCGCTTTAGGCGGCTCGGTTACTTTCGGGATCTTCTTTGCCCTGGCACTGGTCTCGTTCGCGTTCGTCTACGTACTTGCCCCCGAGACCAAGGGACGGCCGCTGGAAGCGATCCGCTCCTACTGGTACAACGGCGGACGCTGGCCCGAGAAGACCAGCACGTAAGCGGAGATAGGTTCGCCGCGCAGATCAGGTCTTGCACGGGAGAGTCACCTCTCTAAGGAGAGCTGCTCTGCCGTCTTATGGCTCGGCTCTTATGAAGAGCGCTGTGAGATCGCTGTGAGATCGCATCTCGGATCGGTCGGGCCTTCAAGTTACTATACACATCGCCTGCTGGTCTAGCCCATTTCCAGAGAATACCTGTAGTCCGAAACCTGACAACCTGGTGCTAGCACCGGGGATGGTTTTTGGCAATCAGGAACTGCTATTCTCACTCTACAAGCTCTGTCAGCCCGAGGTCTGCACAGGGCGTGCGGCCCTCGCGCGGGCGAGATCTACTACCGTCTTCGGGTTTAGCACCTTCGTGATACCGGGTGCCTTCGCGCCTCGAGCGGCCCATTACTGCGCTGGATCCGCCTTGAAACCGCTCATATCTCTGGTACCATCCACCGCCGTTGTGCAAGCAAGATAATTGGAGGGGGATATAATCGTGCGGCAACTCGCTGCTGTCCTGCTTACTGGTGCCCTGTTTTCGGTCGCCCTACTGACAGGCTCACCTTCTGAAGCGTACGCCCAGGGCTACGATGTCTCGGGGCAGGCGATCGTAGACGACGCCCAGTCCTACATTGGTACGCTCTATAGTGCCTGGGGCATGGACTGCTCGGGCTTTACCTCGGCGGTGTTCGCCGACCTCGGCGTGTACCTGCCCGACTCCCCGGACGCCCAGTACGCTTACGGTACGCCCTCCTACGGGGAAGCCGGCGACCTGGTGTTCTTCGATGAGTCAGGCTACGGTATCTCGCACGTCGGAATAGCGACCGGCTACGGGACGGTGATCCACGCCTCGACCTATTACGGGGCCGTCGTGGAGACACCCATCGAATACATCCCGGGCTACGTGGGCGCCGTCGACGCGTACTAGTGCAGAGAGGTTCGAACCTCTTTGCAAACATTTCAGCTCGTCAGCTTTTTGGTTTCGCTCTAAAGCGGTTCGCAGCAGGTCATGACCTGCTGCGAACC
>DATDKO010000300.1:0-2269 GCA_036519935.1 Rubrobacter sp.
CGCCGACGCGCGCCGTGTAGTCCCCTATCACGAGCACAGCAGTGTGCCCCAGATCCTGGAAGGCACGAAGCTCCCCTAGGACCACAGCGAAGCCGAAGTGGATGTCAGGGGCCGTGGGGTCTATACCCAATTTAATCCGCAAAGTCTCGCCACCATCAAGGCGGCGGTCGAGCTCCTCCCGTGGGATCACATCTACGGCGTTCCTGTAGATCGTTCGGTGGTCTCGAATGGCTTTCATTAACAGATCGCAACCTTCTCGTAATACGAATGTAACCTGCGTCACCTTAGTGTAGTATACCGGCTCCATGGCCCGCACCCACCAGAAGAGAACGAGTCGGGGCGCGCGGGCCAGGGACGTCCGACGACCGGTACGTCTACCCGAGCGCCGCAAGGGACCTTCCCGCAAGAAGAGCCTGGCCTCGAGGATTTTGCACGGCATAGGAGTTTTTCTTCTGTGCGTGCTGGTCTCTGGGGCGGCGTTCGCGGCGGGCGGGTACCTGGGGCTCATACAGAGCGTTCAGAAGCTTGACGAGCCCCGGACATACGAGACCCATCCCACCTACATCTACTCGGCTCCGCTCGGCGGCAACGAGGACTCGCGGCGTGTGATCGGGACGATATTCGAAAGCCAGAACCGCAAGACGGCTTCGTTATCGGAGATGCCGCCGCACCTGCTCGACGCCGTGGTCGCCAAAGAAGACGAGCGCTTCAGGGAGCACGGCGGCGTCGACCTCTGGGGGATCATGCGCGCTCTCTGGGTCGACATCAGGGCCGGGGAGGCGGTCGAGGGTGCTAGCACCATCACCCAGCAGTACGTAAGAAACGCCTACCTCTCGCAGGACCGTTCGATCACCAGGAAGATCAAAGAAGCTCTCATCGCCATAGAGGTGGAGCGCAAACAGGACTCGAAAGACCAGATCATCGCCGACTACCTGAATACCGTCTACTTCGGTAACAACGCCTACGGGGTAGAGGCGGCCGCCGAGACCTACTTCAACAAGTCGGTCGAGGACCTGAGCATCGCGGAGTCGGCGACCCTGGTCGGGCTCCTGTGGTCTCCGTCGATCCTCGGAGAGGACCGCGATGGGGCCCAGTATCAGCGAGACCTGGTACTGACGAAGATGTTCGACACAGGCTATGTTCCGAGCCGGGAATACAACCGGGCCCTCGAGGAGCCACTGCCTGAGGCCTGGCCCGTCAACACGCCGACCAAGTCGGGCTTCACAGGGCCTGCGCTCACCCGCGACTTCGCCAAGTACACGCATGACGAGCTCATAAGGCGTTATGGCGTGAATACCGTTCTAGAAGGCGACCTCAGCGTCTACACCACCATAGACCTAGAGAAGCAACTAGCCGCCCACGATATCGTCTACGGACCTTCTGGATACCTCCCCGATGCGGAGGACCCCGACCTCGCCCTCGTCTCTATAGAGCCAGGTACCGGCCGAATTGAGACTATGGTCGGCGACAGGGACGAGAACTCCCAGTTCAACCTCGTCACCCAGGGCAGGCGCCAGCCAGGCAGCTCGTTCAAGCCGTTCGCGCTCATTGCAGCCCTGGAGCAAGGCATCGATCCCAATACCAGATACGTCTCGGAGAAGAAAGAGTACAAGGTCGACGTCGGCCTCGACGAACCCGAGACGTGGGAGGTACAGAACTACGACGGCATCGTGCGGGGTGAGATCAGCCTGAAAGAGGCGCTCTGGAGGTCGGATAATACGGTGTTCGCGGACCTGGCGATGAACGCTGGTGGCCGTGGCCTGAAAAACGGACCGGAGAAGATCGCGGACGTCGCAAGGAGATGCGGGATCACCACGCATCTGCCCGAACATCCCAAGCCTTCCATAGTACTCGGCGCGTACGAGGTTTCTCCACTCGACATGGCATCTGCCTACGCGACGATTGCGAACGACGGACGCAGGGTCGAACCGACCGCGATTTCGAAGGTGGTAAGCAACGATGAGAAGGTGCTCTACGTGGCACCCGAGCATCCTGAGGGCAAGCAGGTGATAACCGAGGACATAGCCAACGAGGCGACCGGGATCATGATAGGAGATGTCACAGAAGGTATAGCGAAGGACGCCTACCTGGGAGACCGCCCGGTCGCAGGCAAGACGGGTACGAGCGAGAACTTCTTCGACGCCTGGTTTATAGGCTTCACTCCCGAACTGGTTACCGGCACGTGGATGGGCTACGCCGAAGGCAGGCAGACTCTCGAATACGTCCTCGACTACGCCCGCAGACTACATGGCCTCTCAGGCGGCATCAC
>DATDKO010000301.1:0-2201 GCA_036519935.1 Rubrobacter sp.
TGGACGGGAAGGGTGAGATCGAGGCCGAAGAATCTCTCCCTGTGGAGATAGTGGCGCCGGGCATCATCAGGCGCCAGCCGGTCAAGCAGCCGCTCCAGACGGGGATCAAAGCCATAGACTCCATGATCCCGATCGGGCGCGGGCAGCGGGAACTTATCATCGGCGACAGGAAGACGGGTAAGACCTCGATCCTGCTCGACACCATCATCAACCAGGCCGACCAGGACGTGAAGTGCGTCTACGTGGCCATCGGCCAGAAGGACTCCACCGTAGCTGGCGTCGTCGCCGCACTAGAGGAGGCTGGCGCGCTCGAGTACACCACCGTCGTGAACGCCTCGGCGGCCCACTCAGCGACGCTCCAGTACCTGGCCCCGTACGCCGGGTGCGCCATCGGCGAGTTCTTCATGAACCGGGGCGAGGACTCGCTCCTGATCTACGACGACCTCTCCAAGCACGCCGTCGCCTACAGGCAGATGATGCTGCTGTTGAGGCGCCCGCCAGGCCGCGAGGCGTACCCTGGGGACGTGTTCTACCTGCATTCCCGCCTGCTCGAGCGCGCTGCAAAGCTCTCGGACGACGCCGGAGCCGGGTCGCTCACGGCGCTCCCGGTCATCGAGACCAAGGCGGGGGACATCTCAGCGTACATCCCGACTAACGTCATCTCCATCACCGACGGCCAGATCTTCCTCGACTCAGACCTATTCAACTCGGGCCAGCGCCCCGCCATCGACACGGGCAACTCCGTGAGCCGCGTGGGGTCTTCGGCCCAGATCCAAGCTATGAAGAGCGTCGCAGGCACACTCAGGCTCGACCTGAACCAGTACCGCGAGCTCGCCAGCTTCGCCCAATTCGGGAGCGACCTGGACAAGGCCACGCAGCAGACCCTAAACCGCGGCGAACGCCTTACGGCGATCCTGAAGCAAGACGAGCTCGACCCGATCCCGGTCGAGGAGCAGGTAGTCATTCTCTTCGCCGCGACGAACGGCTACCTGGACGAGGTCGACACCGACGCCGTCCCTGACTGGGAGCGCCAGTTCCGCGACTTTATGCGCGACACCCACGGTGACCTGCTTGACTCCATCCGCTCCGAGCAACAGCTCTCAGACGAGATCGAGGAGAAGCTGCGCGAGGCCGTAGAGCGCTTCGCCTCCAACTTCGAGCCTGAGCAGACGAGCCTCGTCGACATCTCCGTAGAGGAAGATGAGGACGAGGAAGACAACGCGCCAGACGATGAGAACGGGGAGGAAGAAGACCAGTCCCGAGAGGAAGAGGGGAGCTAGGGCTTGGCTTCAGCCAGGGACTTTCAGAGGCAGATCAATACCGTAAAGAACCAGGCCAGGGTCTTCTCCGCCCTGCAGACGGTCTCCTCGGTGAAGTTCCGCAAGGCTGAGGCCAGGGTCAGGCGTGCACGCCCCTACGCAGAAAACGTGGAGGAGATGATGCGGGACGTGGCAGCTAACGCCACGGGGGACCTCCCTCTCCTCACAGGGCGGGAGGTAAGGAGGGTCGCCGTCTGCACCCTCACCGCGGATAGGGGCCTGGCCGGCGGTTTCAACGCGCAGGTGCTCCGCAGGACCGTCCGCCTCAGAGAGGAGAAAGATCCCGGCGCGCTGCAGGTCGCGAGCGGCCGCAAGGCCGTCGCTTTCTTCCGGTTCAGGCGTGTCGAGCTGGCCGAAGTCTTCACCGGTTTCACGGATAACCCGACCTATGAGAAGGCGCGGGAGATCGGACGCACCCTCACGCGCCTCTTCGACGACGAAGACGCAGACGAGGTCTACCTCGTCTACAACCGCTTCGAGAGCGTCCTGAACCAGAGGCCCGTCGTCAAACGACTCCTGCCCGTAGCCAGGGAGGAGGACGATGAAGAGGAGGGCAACACCTCCTACATGGACTACGTCCCCGATGCGGAGACGGTATTGAAGAGGCTCGTGCCGCGCTACGTGGAGACGATGGTGTGGCAGGCCCTCCTCGAAGGTGCAGCGGGCGAGCACGGTGCCCGCATGACGGCGATGAAGAACGCTACGGACAACGCAAACGACCTGGTGAGCGACCTTACCCTACAGATGAACAAGGCGCGCCAGGCCCAGATCACCCAGGAGATCCTCGAGATCGTCGGCGGCGCGGAGGCCCTCTCCGCGGGCTAAAGAGAAGGAGTTTTCATGACCGAGAGCGAGAGCGGACAGTCCTTTAATCGCACGACC
>DATDKO010000302.1:0-3813 GCA_036519935.1 Rubrobacter sp.
GGACAGTGCAAGAGCAGACAGGAGGTAGTGAGGATGGGTTGTTTGTTCGCCTTGTTTGGGGGACTTTTCCCGCGGCTCGCACTCTTGGTACTCTGGATCGCAAGGCCGGCCCTTGTCGACGCGGCGTTCAACACGTTCATCTTGCCGCTACTAGGCATCATCTTCCTCCCGTTTACGACCCTGATCTACGTGATCGTGTACGTACCTGGCGTAGGGTTGACGGGTTGGGGGTTCATCTGGGTGATCATCGCCTTGTTGCTCGATATAGGCCATTGGGGAGCCAGCTACACCCAGCGCGACCAGATACCAGGGCGGAGCTAATGAGACCCAGAGAACGTAAGCAAACGCCGAAAGGAGAGGGAGGCGAAGGATGGCTCAGAATATAGGACCGGTGCAGCTGCTGGCAGTAGGCTTCGACCCTGACGCCAAGTTCGAAGGCAGGATCATGGACGAACTCGCAAACCTAGAGCGCCACGAGACGATCCGCATCCTTGACCTTCTGTTCGTGGGAAAGGACGCCGAGACGGGCGACCTCCTCGCCCTCGATTACCAGGGAGAAGAGTTAGGAGCCATCGTCGGTGCGCTGCTTGGCTTCGAGTTCGAGGGCGAGCAGCCATCTCACGAGGTGTCGGGGATCGAGGGCCACGCCTTCGGACTCTCAGAAAGAGAGGTCCAGAAGATAGCGGCCTCGCTGCACCCAGGCAGCTCGGCGGGGTTCCTGCTCATCGAGCACGTGTGGGCGCGCGAACTCAAGGGCGCGATCCACGATGCGGGCGGCTTTCCGCTGGGGGAGGGTTTCCTCACGCCCGAGACCCTCGCCCCAATAGCTGCCGAGCTCCTCGCCATGTCAGAGGCCCTCGAGGAACTCGAGAGCGAGGAGGCGGGCGCAGGGGCGTAGGGAGAATCAAGCATGTCGGACCAACGAAGAGGAAGGAGAACCTAGATGGGACTCATGGCAGCACGAGCCGGCGGCAGGATGCAGGCGCGGCAGAACTACCGAACCATGTCGCGCATGCAGCGGCGTCGCTCGTTCGTCCAGGACAGGGTAGGGATGAAGGAGGACTTTAGTAGCCGCGAGCAGCCGGTCGAGACGACGGCGACCACCCCGGCTGCATCCGAGCCTGAGTACGTGGGTGAGCTGGAGCGGCTCGCCCAGCTGCGGGAGCAAGGCATCCTCAGCGACGAGGAGTTCCAGGCGAAAAAACAACAGATCCTCGGGATCTAAAACCGAAGAACACGCGGCAAGTGGTGCCAATCGAGACCCGCTGCGGAAGGGTGAGCATTGGCCTAGGCCGCTGTGGTTCACGTGTGTGACCACGTCGGCGAGTTCGTCATCGATTCTAGCACCTCCTAGTCGATCAGCCGTGAGGTATTAGACCGCCGGAGGTCGACCCCCGAAAGGAAAGGAGCAGACGATGTGCCGCTAGCTAGCCTACTCGGGCTCCCCGATACTCCTCGAGGAGCTGCTCTACAAACCGGAGCACTCCCTCATCGACCAGAGCCTCCACGCCCGCCTCGGCGTCGATACCACAAACGGTGACGGCTTCGGGGTCGGCTGGTACGGCCCCGACGCCCAGACCCCGGCCGTCTTCCACAGCATCGAGCCGGCCTGGAACGACCGGAACCTACGCGAGGTCGCAGGCCACGTCCAATCACCGCTCTTTCTCGCCCACATCCGCGCCTCCACCGGAACGGCCGTCCAGCAGACCAACTGCCACCCCTTCCGTCACGGCCGCTGGCTTTGGGTCCACAACGGCCTCGTGCGCGACTTCCATCGCGTAAAGCGAGAGCTGGCGCTCGCCGTGGACGAATCACTGTATCCACAAATGGAGGGATCGACCGATTCCGAGATGCTTTTCTACCTGGCGCTCACGTTCGGCCTGGAAGATGATCCTCCGGGAGCGGTCGAGCGGATGGTCGGCTTTGTGGAGGAGGTCGGGAACCGTCACGGTACGGAGCACCCGATCCAGATGACGATCGGGACCACAGATGGGAGTAGCGTGTGGGCGTTCAGGTATTCGAGCGAGGGTAAATCGCGCTCGCTGTACTACAGCACCGACATGCGCTCGGTGCGGGAGATGTACCCGGAGCGCCCGCGCCTGCAGGAGGCATCCGACGAGACACGGATCATCGTCTCGGAACCGATCGTCGACCTTCCCGGTGCGTGGAATGAGGTACAGGAGTCCAGTTATGGCGTCGTCCGCAACGGAGAGGACGAGTTGCACGAGTTCCGACCTCTTCGGTGACGCTTGCTCGCAGGGCTTGGGAGAGGCATAGATCTCATTCTCAAGACGGTTCCGGCTGCATCTTGCTCTCCTGCTCAAAGGCCCGGCGAGGACAACCACATGGGCCGTAACGTTCTCGCTGGAGAAGCATAACCACGGCGACCAGGAACGCTAGGTCAGAGCCTGGGCCATCACACTCCCGGAGGCCGAGCGCAAGCGGGAGAAGTACCAGGAGATGTAGGCTGCCGATGCCATGACGCTGGAAGAGTTGAGCTCCCGGCTCGGCGTCCTCGAAGAAACCCGCGAACGAGACAAGGAACTACTCCTCAGGTCCTACAGTGTCACTTGTACGAAACGACCCAGTGAATACTGCGTGCCGCACGCTTATCGAGGAGTCAAGGGTTTGCGCAGATGATCAAGCCGCCTTGCAAGGTGCCTAAAACCGAAGTTGCTGAGCCCAGGTAGTGTGAAGTGGCGTTGTAGGACTAAGAGCTTGCGCCCATAGGCGAGTAGCGTATGTATCAAAGGGTGCTACGAAGGCAGTTAAACCACCTGGGGAGCTGCTAGCCCTCAGATGGCGCTTCCCTATTCGCAGGGCCTCTAAGCCTTCGCTAGCTGAGGGAGGTACAGAGACGCACGGAAGGTATGCCCCTATGTCGTTCCATCGTGGTCCTTAAGCAACTCATCATGGATGAGTCCAATTCGCATCCGATTGAGCCTGAGCTGCTCTACGAGTTCGTTTCGATGGTGCTCTGCGCGCCGAACGCGCAACTCGTCGGCCTCACCGTCGACGCTTTCCAGCCACTGGTCCATCTCGAACACTTCGCCTAGCATCGTCTCGGAGTGGTCCTCCAGCCTGAGCAACTCGGCGTGGCGCACGCACAGCACACTCCCATCCAACTGGACCTCGCCTAGCCTCCGGCACGCTCCTTCAGCTGTGAGGATCTTGTCGATTTCACAGTGGGACTGCTGGTCGGCGAACTGCTCGTTGGTATCTTCTTCCGGGGCCACAGGAGCACGCTCCTTCCGTCTCGGCTTGTCAACCTCGCCAGTTAACGGAACGCGCCCGAAGACCCGAGTCGAGGGGGGAAGCACACCCGAGACTGCAGCGGCTTCGGCCCCAGTAAGGCACCCACATTTTGTGGTTGTACTCATCGTAGCACGTGTGACTCTCCTCACTACGAAGGGCTAAAGCGATGATAGAGGCTTCTCATAGCGCGACACACGCTAATATGCCTGCCAGAAGGGGAGCAGTAGTTCGTTATCTCACAGCGTCTTGTATCATTGGCTATTTCATTTGCCTGCCAGCGTGTACAATCGACATCTAGAAGGTTCGGGTCTGATCTGAGGCAGAAGTTCGGCCCCGATTTCTAGCTAATACGGGGGAGTTCCTTGCAACCGCACGAAGCCCTCATTGGGACGAGGGTCAAGGTCTTAGAGACTGACAGAAGAGCGGAGCTTCGGGGGAAGTTAGGTGTGATAGAACACCGCTTCGGGCACCCAGAGCATGTGGCTTTGGATGTGCGGCTAGATGATGGGCGATTGGAACTGTTCTGGGCCCACGGGTTGGAGAGTGCAGAGTAGGCGG
>DATDKO010000303.1:0-3979 GCA_036519935.1 Rubrobacter sp.
GGCCTTCGCTCTTCTTACCCTTATTCACCCGAGTGCGTGGAAGAGGAATTCTCCGAAGTTCATCCTTCCGGAAGGTGAAGCGGGGAGCCAAGGTCCAAAGCCCATACCACCCTTGTAATCTTCATGTCATGGTCTAGGATATAAGAGGCACGCGAGATTACTGAGATCGCGTTGAAGGCCTAGGACCGCTACCTGCCTTCCCACTAGACCTGGGTTAGCTCCCCACCCTACTAAAGTGCCGCCGTTGCTTCGGCAGGAACGCCCTGCCGAACAAACGGCGGGAGAAAGGGGTAAAAGCCTATGGTGCAGAGCGTCGAACGCGTCCAAGCACATTACGAGAGCCGCGAAATGCCGTTTGGCAAGGTCTACGAGTGGCATCCGGCCTCCGTAGCCCTCGAGTGCGACTGCGGCGAGAAGGTGACCCTTAGCGCTACCAGCACCACAACCACCTGTAGTCGGTGCGGCGCCGACTTGGGCACCTTCGTCAACGAGATCAGAGAGCGCGAAGGCCGTCTGCCTGACAAGCTCACCCACCCTTGGTTCTATGATGCCAGAGAGCGGGCACAACAACACAAGCATGATGAGGCCGCTTATCTTGAAGGCTCGCCCTGGCGTTACAACGATATTACGGCGGCAACCAACGAGGAGTAAGCCGAAGGAGAAGAACTCTCTCATGCGAGCAGAACAAACCGTCAACGAGATGGCACAGGTGGTTCTCTCGAGGCAGGCGAGGGCCCAGGCCCAGCGAACCGGAGAACCGCTCGTCGAGGCGCTGGAGGCCGTCGTTGAGACTCCGGCCGGTAGGCAGCTTGAAGAGTTGAGGTGCGGTCCGCACCAAGTGGAGGAGGCGCGCTACTGGCAGGCAAATCTCCTGTTTGAGCGCGTGAGCGAGCAGGCTGGGCATCCTGTACATCCTGTATAGAAGTAAGGTTGTATAGAAGGAAGGTCTCGGCGTCTACGCGCCTCTATTCACAAAGTGCGTGGAAGTGGAATTCTCCGAACTTCGCAGGCACGGAGTTCTCCGAAGTTGCAAGCAGCGTGGAGGTCTCTCACAAGCTCCGAAGTTTACGAGAGGAGCGTCGAGGGGCATCATGGATCGATAGAGGCCGAGAGCTTCGCAAAGGTGGTGTAAAAGACGATGAGCGTGACGGAGGAGTTGCTCCACAACAACGAGGCCTATGCCGAGTCTTTCGAGAAGGGGGATCTGCCGCTGCCCCCTGCCAGGGGAGTGGCGGTGGTCGCCTGCATGGACGCCCGCCTCGACGTGCACAAGATTCTAGGTCTTGAGGAGGGCGATGCGCACGTCATCCGCAACGCAGGCGGGGTCATTACAGACGACGAGGTCCGTTCGCTTACCATCTCCCAGCGCTTGCTCGGCACGCGCGAGGTCATCCTCATCCACCACACCGACTGCGGGATGCTTACCTTCTCAGACGACGAGCTCAAAGCTCAGATCCACGAAGAGGTAGGCATGAAGCCCCACTTCTCCATGGAGTCCTTCTCCGACCTGGAGGAGGACGTGCGCCAGTCGGTCGCTCGCATCCAGGCGAGCCCGTTCATCCCGCACAAGGAGAGCGTGCGCGGCTTCATCTACGAGGTAGAGACCGGACGGCTGCGCGAGGTCAACTAGCTTATTCACCGGAGTGCGTAGAAGTGGAATTCTGCGAACTTCGCCTTGAGGGGCTTTCCACGAAGGTGTTAGGGGGATCGTGGCCTACGGGGTTCTTCGATGGGCTCGGGTTCCCGGCCTCCGGGCTTCCGACTCGTGCCCAACAGGTCCTCAAGCGCCTCTCGCTCGAGGACTTCGTGCGTCATACCCCTGGCACTGCAGCGTGCCACCACCGTGCCATCCGGTCGCCGAAGCGCGGGTGCGTCCGGGTCGCCGGTCAGGTCGAGGCGGTAGCCATCGGGCAGCTTGGGTGGTCTGTGTGTTGTCCCCACGCCTTACTCAACGTTGCCCGAAGGCTTCTGGATCACACCCTTATGCACCCGAGTGCGTGGAAGGAGAATTCTCCGAAGTTGAACTTCTGCTTTACGGAGTTCTACGAAGTTCGCATCCCTTACCGAGAACCCCTCTCATCAGTCTGCGGGCAACCTCCCATAGAGCTTAGTGAGCGGCGTAGCGCTCACGCCGTGGACCAACACAGAGGCGCATATGATGAGGCTACCGACCACCCATGCTTCCTCGATGCCCGTCTCCCTCAATGAGAAGGCAGCGTAGTAGAGTGCCGCGGCCCCTATAGGACCGAACCATCCGAGGAACAGCACGTCCTTTGCTCGCCCTCTAAGCGGTCCGAGCAGTGGCCTCAGGGCCAGCACAGTGGGCAGTCGCCTTAGCAGCAGCACCGCCACGACCAGGAGCGGTCCCCTCCAACCCAGGTCCAACCACCCCTGCCAGGGCAACGCCATCCCCAAGAGCACGAAGATGGGCAAGTCGAAGAAGCGGGAGATCGCCTCTTGTATCTCCTCTTGGCTCTCCTTGGCGTCGCTGGATCCGGCGAAATTGAAGACGATCCCGGCCACGAAGGCCGCCAAGACCCCATTGAGGTGGAGCAGCTCCGTGACGCCCAGTACGGTCAGGGAGAGGGCGAGGCTGATCGTGAGCAGGGAGGTTCGTTCCATGGTCTCTTTCCTCTCCGCCCACCTAAGCGTCTTGCCCGCCGCGTAGCCCATGAGCGCAGCAAGAGCCGCGCCCGCCACGATCTCAAGGAGGACCGTGTGGGTCAGCCAGTGGCCGAGTACCTCTCCTGGGGGCTCGGTGAGCACCAGCACGGGCAGCACTACGAAGGGGAGGGCCAGCCCGTCGTTGAAGCCGGACTCGGAGGATATGGCGTGCCTGAGTCTTGCGGGCAGGTTGCGCTCTGCAACCCCCCCGGCGACTATGGAGCTCGCCACGACGGGGTCGGTGGGGGTGACGATGGCCCCGATCAACACCGCCACCCAGAAGGGCACCCCAACGATCAGGTACGCCAGCAAGCCACCCACGATCCACATCAGCGGCATCACGATCCCTAGCAGGACGCAAAGTAGCCGCCAGTTGCTGCTGGAGTACCCTATGGGCAGGCGCAGCGCCACCCCGACCAGGGCGACGCCAAGCGTGACGAGCGCCGCTTCTTCCAAGATCAGCGTCTGGTTGCCAAGGTCTGCGAGGTCGAGCAACCCGAGGGCGGCCGGCCCGACCAGCACCCCTGCCATAAGGGCGATCAGGGGTTCGGAGACGGGTGTGCGCTCCTTGAGGAGGCCACCGAGCATCCCGAGCAACAGGAGCAACCCTCCGACGGCCGCCAAGGATACGTACAGCACGTTCAAGACAGAGCACCCTCCCGCGTCAAATCGCCAACGATCTAGCTCGTAGATATCCTACGCTACGGAGACCACCGCAGGCCGACTCCTACGGTCTATTCACCGGAGTGCGTGGAAGTAGAATTCTGCGAACTTCGCCTTTACAGAGTTCTCTGAAGTTCGCGAATGGCCCCGGGCCAACTGGCAGGTTGGTGGCGTACCCGGTCTAACTTCCTGCCGCAGGTGAGCAGGCTCGCCTAGTCTGGCACAGTAGCAACTACAATACCGCTGAGTTAGATTCACGAAGGGGGAGATCCTCTCTGCTACTCACCATAGTTTATGGCGTAGTTGTGGTCGGTGGGACTTGCCTCGTGGCGCTCGCCGGGCTGGAGTTGGTGCAGCGCCTCGTTCCCGCCACCTCGCGCCAACGACACAACGCCGTGGCCGGCTTCATCTACGCGGCCCTAGGCGTGATCTACGCCGTGCTGCTGGCCCTCGTGGTCATCGCCGTGTGGGGAGAATACGACGCGGCCGGCGAAACGGTCGAGCAGGAGGCTAACGCCCTGGCCGAGATCTACTGGCTGGCCTATCGCCTTCCTGAGCCAGAAGGTAGCCACATCCAGGAACTCGTCCGTTCCTACACCCAGGAGGTCATCCACAAGGAGTATCCCCTGATGGAGCAGGGTCAAGCTCCCTT
>DATDKO010000304.1:0-10858 GCA_036519935.1 Rubrobacter sp.
GATATTGAAGGGCTATGCTGTGGTGGGCGATACACGGTGTTTTAGGGAGGTCTGCTATGCGCATCGAGTTGAAGGCCATAGGCTTGGTCCGCACGAACGCCCAAAAGCTCCCCCGCCATTGGAGCGTCTCTGATGTGGAGGGAACGCTCGTTATCGATGAAGAATACCTGGAAGGGCTTAGAGACATCGAAGCGGGCCAACGCATAGTGGTGATCTTCTACTTCCATCGGAGCCCGGCGTTCTCTCCTGAGATGCTCCGGCAGACGTCGGGGCAAAGCGGCAAGGAGATGGGCGTGTTCAGCATCTGCTCACCCGTAAGGCCCAACCCTATAGGGATGTCAGTGCTTGAGGTACTAGCAACTAGGGGCGCGAACATCGACGTGAGGAGGCTAGACATGCTCGATGGCACACCCATACTCGACATCAAGCCCCACATAGAAGGCATGCCTGGTTAGACTATTATTCGAGGGCCGGCTGGAATCGGCTGCCTCGAGCGCCCAGGCAGAAGTGGACCGACCACTATAAGTCGCGTGTCTGCATAAAGATGCGCTCGGGGATCCACACGTCAGCCCATCGTTAGGCCAATGCCGGTGCGGGGGGTAGGGTAGGAGGAGTTCTCGGCCCCGGTCGATTGCAAGAGGTCCGGCCGTCCTGGGCCGGGTGTGTGTACAAGCCGATTTGAGCCGTTGTCTTACCTGTTAGGTCCCTGGGCGTCGACGGTCCGTTCGTCGGCTACAAGGGCATTCAAGGCGGCTTTGAAGAGCTATCGAAATCTGTGGCGGGATCAGCAGAGGAACCGGGGAATCTTTAGCGGCATGCTCAGGGGTGTGTCGAACGCTCGGGAGGGCTCGAAGATGCTAACCTTCCTCTTTCGGCCCCGACTGGTGTGCAGCTCGCTCCTACATCTCCGATGCTCGTGGAAGGTTAATTCTCCTAGGGCGGGCTACCGTTTTACGGAATTCTTCGAAGTTCACCTATGGGCGGCAGAACGCTGGAGCGTCATAAGGGTGATGTCGTCTTCCTGCTCCCAACTCTGCCCAGTGAAGGAGGACAGCTCTTCCATCAGGAATTCCACCAGCGACCTCTCCTCGCCGTGGTCGGCTAGGAGTGCACGCAGGCGCGGGAAGCCGAACATCTCGTAGTGGGGGTCATGTGCCTCTACCAACCCGTCGCTGTAGAACAGGACGCTCTCGCCCCTCTTCAGGGTGATCTCCTTCTCCTCATAGCCCATCCCCGGCATAAGTCCCAGGGGCATCCCCCTTGCCCGCAGTTCCTCGGCAGCGCCACCATGCCACAGGTAGGGCAGATCGTGCCCAGCGTTAGCGTAGACAAGATGGCCGCTCTTGGGCTCGAGGATGCCATAGAAGCAGGTGACAAACGTGCTCGGGGGTACGTCCGCGACCAACGCTTCGTTGACCCGAGCCAAAACCTCCCCAGGTGACTCCAAAGACTGAACGACGGCCCGCAGCATGCCGCGAGTCGTTGCCATCACCAGCGCCGCTGGCATACCATGACCGGTGGCGTCTCCTACCACCAGTCCTAATCTTCCGTCCGGAAACTCCAAGAAGTCGTAGAAGTCTCCACCCACCTCCCTGGCTGGTCCGTAGTAGGCAGCTATCTGCCAGCCATCGAGTTCGGGTGTCGCCTCGGGCAGGAGCTCCTGTTGGATCTGGCGGGCGACTTGCAGTTCGTGCTCGATGCGCTCTCGCTCTTGGGCTTCTGCTGCCCGGAAGCGCCAGGTCAGGTTGCGGATTAGGGAGTCGAAGGCCGGGGAGTGCTCCAGACCCAGCCCAGGTAGAGGGATGTCGCCACCCTCGGGGTAAGCGTCGTCGGTTGTTCCGCCTTCGGAGAGCCACCGCTGTTCTTCCTCAGAGCGGCTGATGGCTACGCTAGACCAGCCCTCCACCGCCTTGCCCCCCACGATGCGGTAGATGGTGATGCCCGTAGCCCTCATGTGGTTGCCGGTGGGAGGGATGCCTAACCAGTCGCCTAGGTGGGTGGCGTTAACGCTCCAGCGGTACATCACCCTGTCGCCTTGGGCCAAGATGTCATGGAGGACGCTCTTCATATCTGGGAAGGCTTTGTAATACATGGCGAGCAGCTGCTTTAGGCTGTGGCGGCTGGTCAATCGCCCATCAGGGATTTGGTGCTCGACGTAGTTTGGGACCATGAGTTCGTCTACAGCGGCCAGGTTGCGCTTGACCCACGCCTCCTCGAAGTAGCGGCGGACGAGTGCTTCGTTCTCTTCGGCTGACACTGGAGCTTCCTCCTCCCCCTTGCTAACTCGCACCTCTGTACCGGATCTACACCATGCACATGATGCCATCGGGAGACCTCCGGAACATCGGCTGGAGGCGTATTCACCGAGTTGCCTAGACTTGAGTTCTAACTAAACTATCTAAGTCACGACGGTGAGGTCGTTCTCCACGTCTCTCGATGAGGGCTCGAGCGATCCTGGAGCCGCTTCTTTCGGCGGGAGTAGCGTCATCCACGGCTCTGTCATACCCACCAAGCCACAATTCAGTGGGCGATGGAGCCTTTTAGGCACCTCGGCCGACCGAAACGGTGTTAGCAAAGGTTGCGAAAAGGTGTCGACCGGCTCAGATCTTTGCCGGCCGTGGCGCGAAGAAACCGGCCACGAGATCGACCAGGCGGCGCGCGTACCTTCCGTCAGGGTCTTTGTCGGGGACGAAGTCGGCGACCGAGAGGCCAACGAGACTATGAGACCCTACCAGCGGTCGAAGCAGCGCCTCCGCGTGCTCCCAACCGAGCCCGTCGGGTAACGGGTAGGTTACGGCCGGCATCTCCTCTTGATCGAAGACGTCCACGTCGAAGTGCACCCAGAAGTGTCCAGCTTGCGCCTCGAGCCTCTCGGCGACGTAGCGCCCCAGCCTCTCGGGATCCCCGCGTTTGATCGCCGGCGCCTCGACCAACTGGACCCTCTCGTCCACCAGGTCTGTCTCGCGAGGGCCTCCTTGAGGACCTCCTTCATCAGGATCGGTGCGGTGGCCCATGACCACGATGTCTCCCGGCTGCGCGATCGGCGGCGGGCCAGCGAGGTCCACCAGGCCCTCCGGACCGTGCCCGCTCACGAACGCCAGATCCATATCGGCCGCCTCGCCCGAGGGGGACGTCTCGCCGCCAAAGTAGTCGAGATGGCCGTCCACGAAGGCTAGCCCGACACGCCCGAGCCGTTCCTTGGCGGCGGCGAGCGCCCCCACAAGGACCGTGCAGTCGCCGCCAACCACTAGCGGCTTCTCTCCTCCGGCCAAGACGGCTGCGACCGTGGAGTGGATCTCCTTAGAAGACCTGCGGATCTGCTCGAAACCGATCACGCCAGTGCGGGCGTCGCGGTTCGGGTCATCGACCGTGGCGTCGACGTCGCCGGCGTCACGCGCGCCGGTCCTCTGCGCGAGCCCTGCGTCCCTGAGCGCCCTGGGGGCGCGTGCTTCCCCCCTGCCGGTGCCCGAGCAGTCGAGCGGCGCGCCCACCAAGACCCATCTCGTCGCGGCGTCGTCCTTAGTCTGTCCCGCCACGGTTACCTCCCAATGCTCTTTGTCCGCCGACCTCGGGGCCGAACGGATGATCTTGCCTCCCGAGGCAGCCATCATCTTATGAGTTGCGGCTCGACAATTCGACCACTGGCGACCCTGCGACAGTTAAAACGCGAGTAGAGTCGGCCACTTCTAACATTCAAGGCCCAGAAGGCCGACCATTACATGCGGCGCGTCCGTATCAAGAGGCGCTCGGGCGCATACGTGTCATCCCGTCAGGATACCGACTATGCGGGGGCCGGGGGTGGTCAGGAGTTACGATCCCCGGTCCACGACGGGAGGTACGGCCTGCCTGACACGGATGTGGATATGAGCCGCTTTGAGGGCCGCAACACGAGGTTAAGCCCTCGGGTCGTCGAGGGTCCGCCTCACGGCTTCAACGACGTTTACAGCGGCTTTGAGGAGCTCTGGAGGATCATGGCTTGGGGTAGGCATAGGAAACGGGGACCCTTACCGGCCGATGTCAGGGGTGTGTCGCGGTGACATGTCCCCTTTGAGAAAGCTCTTCTCGCTCCCAGACCCCACTTCACGGGCTTAGATGACCATATTGAGCCGGGTTAGTACAGAAGGTTCTTGCCACATATACTGAAGGTTCTTGGAAGGAACTGATTATTAGGGAGTGGAGGCAAGCTGTTCTTCCCGGCTATTCAAGGAAGACGAACTGACCAACGAAGAACACATATAGACGGCAGCTGACCTTTTCTTGAAAGGCCTTCGACCCGAACGCTAGGAGGGCGCATGCAGACCGAGAGACCCCTAGAGGAGCACGTCGAGCCGGCGTCAGAGATCCGCGACGTGAGGCGCACCACCTGTTGTGTGGTCGGCGGCGGGCCCGGTGGGGCCGTTATGTCGCTGTTGCTGGCAAGAGCGGGTGTCGACGTGACGCTGCTCGAGGCGCATCCTGACTTCGACCGCGAGTTCAGGGGTGATACGTTGCACCCTTCGGTCATGGAGATCATGGACCAGCTCGGCCTCGCCGAGAGACTGCTGGAGCTGCGTCACTCCGAGCTACGCAACTTCACCCTCCAGACCGTATCGGGCCCCTTCACGCCCGTGGACCTCGGCCGCCTCAAGACGAAGTTTCCGTACATAACGATGATGCCCCAAACAAGCTTCCTCGAGTTCGTCACCCGGGAGGCGAAGCGCTATCCGAACTTCCGGCTCGTTATGGGGGCGCGGGTGCGGGAGCTGGTCGAGGACGACGGTGTGATCCGGGGCGTCCGCTACGAGTCGGAAGACGGCCGGCACGAGGTACGCGCTGTCCTTACGGTCGGGGCGGACGGGCGTGGGAGCCGGGTGCGAAAGCTGGCCGGTTTCGAGCCAGTAAAGACCTCACCGCCGATGGATGTCCTCTGGTTCAAGCTGCCGAGGAAGAAAGAGGACCCCGCCGGGATAGTCGGCCGATTCGGACGGGGACACATAGCAGTGATGCTCGACCGCGAAGACTACTGGCAGGCCGGCTACGTCATCCCTAAAGGCACGTATCCCGAGCTGCGCCGCGAGGGCATCGAGGCGCTCCGCCGGGAGTTCGCAGAGCTCATACCGGAGTACGCCGACCGCATCGGGCACCTGGAGGACTGGCAGCAGACGTCGCTGCTCTCGGTCGAGTCGAGCCGCTGCCCGCGCTGGTACAGGCCGGGGCTGTTGCTCATCGGGGACGCCGCACACGTCATGAGCCCGGTCGGCGGGGTTGGGATCAATTACGCCATCCAGGATGCCGTGGTCGCTGCGAACGTGCTCTCCGAACCGCTGAAGGAGAGCCAGGCGCGGCTCGTGGACCTCGACGTCAGGCACCTGGCAGCGGTCCAGCGCCGACGCGAGCTGCCGACGCACCTCATCCAGAGGGCCCAAGCCCTGATCCAGCAGCAGGTTCTCGCCCGCGCGCTCCGCTCGAACAAGCCCTTCGCTCCACCCCTCCCCCTGCGACTGCTCCTTCGCATCCCCGTCGTGCGCAAAATCCCATCCCGCATTGTCGGCTTCGGTTTCTGGCCGGTGCGCGTGAAGGAGTAGTCCGGAGAAACACCGTGACCGCGGCACACATGATTCGCACGGCCCTGGCCATGGCCGACTCTGACTCCGTCTGCCTGGAGAGGATCCTCCCCGTCGTGGCGCACTGATCCGAGCAGTTGAGGCACATGGTCATACAGCGCCTCATATGGGAGACCATCTCCTCACCGAGGCCGGCGTCGGCGCAGGCGCTACACGCCTGGGAGCAGTCAAAGCATGCCTCTATGCATTCGATGAGCGCATCGGCGTCTATGGCAGCGGTGCCCGGGTGGGCGTTGAGCATCTCCCTCGCGTGGGTCATCAGGGAATCCTGCTTCTCTAGCCTTCCCTCATGAAAGTAGACAAACAGGTTGGTAGTGTTTGAAGCTTGTTAGTCCAATGAATGGTAGCGCAGCATCAACGACTCCTCGCGTGCCCCGCGATCTCGTGCTACCTCTCCTCAGGCACCTCGTAGGCGTCCTCCCTCCGCGTGGCCCAGGCGAGTAGTTCTCAAGGGGGCTTGCGGCACCAGCGCGGCAACACGTTCACGAGCTGCGCCCCTTCTTCTTACACCAACCTGCGGACCTCGTCCCTAGAGATCGCGGTCAGCAACGGCAGCTCCCTTCGTCTTCAGTGCCTGGAGGACGTAAACCATAGTTCCATATGCGCCCACACCAGGCGCGGTGCCTATTCACCCGGGTGCGTGGAAGGGGCTTTCTCCGAAGTCGATGTGCAGAACCGTGTATAGGGCCCTGCTACTCCGACGGATTCGGCCGCTTCGAGCACTCAAGGCCCAGAACTCGAATCACTATATATCGCGCACGGGGGTAGGGGTGGCAGGAGTTTGGGCCTCCGGTTGCTTACCAAAGGTCCGGTCGTCTTGACATCGGTGTCTATACAAGCCGTTTCTGCGGCTCATGACACCCCGTTAGCCCCTCTGCGTCGTCGAGAGGCTGTTCATCGGCTACAGGGACGTTTGAAGCGGCTTTGAGGAACCCCTGGTCGTCGGGTGGGTATGACATAAGCAAGTTTGACGTTGACCACTATCACAGGACCCGGAAAGATACCGACCGCATCGCCCGCACCGCAGGTAATGTAGCGTTTTGCAGGACTTTCTTGCGGTCGGTATTACTTTGGGTGATCGACCCTCAGAGGATGGTTACCGACCGCCACGTCAAATACCGCCCGCGGATCGACCGTCTGGAAATGAGCCGTTTAGCAGGGCTTTCTCGTCCCCGCTAGTTATTGCGGTCGGTGCGGTCGGTATCTTAACGGCCTTTACGGGTACATCAGCGTCATGCAGGCGAATGGAGCCTGTTACTAAATCATTTCGAGAGGGTGAAGTAGTCATGGAGGTTCTCTCCAGTCGGGTGTTGCTGCATCCCACCGACTTCGGGCGCTCGTTCCGGTTCTACACCGAGAACCTCGGTCTGCACGTCTACCGTGAGTGGAGCAGCGGAGCCACCAGGGGCGTGGTTTTCTTCCTCGGAGGAGGCTTCCTTGAGCTCTCTGGATCCTCTCGCACCGAGGCTAGCGAGAGTGTAGCTCTGTGGTTGCAGGTGCGAGACGTCGACGTCGTAGGACACGAGCTGGAGGAGGCCGGAGTGGATATTATCGAGCACCCGACAGACAAGCCGTGGGGGTTGAGGGAGATGCAGATACGAGACCCGGACGGGTTGAAGATAGTGATCGTCGAGGTCCCAGAGACCCACCCGCTCCGACGTCGCTGAGCTGCGTTGCGTTTCCTTCCGCCGTAACCTAATCCCTTAGGCGCGGCGGAAACAGTCCTAGGAACCAACGCGCGTGCGAGGAGCCTTTCTACAGGTTGCGGCGGACATTCTCCCTCGCCAGTCGATGATCACCACTTGAAGGAACATTGAGGTGGCTTCGAATGCTCCCTAGTCAGGAGAGCGCTGCCGCTTGCAAGCGCTGAGCGCGGGTACATAGATCCTCGTGTTCGTAGACTGGCTCAGGAAAGGACCGATGTGAAACTGAAACCGATTGAGAACCAGGTGGTCGTAGTGATGGGCGCCTCAAGCGGCATAGGCCGCGAGACAGCCCTCCGTTTCGCGAAGAGGGGCACCAAGTTGGTGGTCGCGGCCAGGAGCGAGGCGGGACTGCGCTCCCTGGAGGACGAGATAAGGGAACTGGGTGGCGAGGCGAGGGTCGTGGTCGCCGACGTCTCCGAGTTCGAGCAGGTGGAGGCCGTCGCCCAGAGCGCCGTCGAGGAGTACAGTCGGCTCGACACCTGGGTACATCTCGCGGCCGCAGGCCTCTTCGCCCCCTTCGACCAGACCCAACCTGAAGAGTTCAAGCGCGTGGTCGACGTGGACCTTATGGGTCAGGTCTACGGGGCGGTGGCCGCGCTGCCGCACATAAAGCGTGAGGGACGCGGGGCGCTCGTGCACATCTCGTCTGTAATGGGCAAACGCTCGGCTCCCCTACAGAGCGCCTACAGTGCCTCCAAGCACGGCATCGACGGCTTTCTGGAGTCGTTGCGTGTCGAGCTATTGCAGGAGGGTTGGAACAGCATCGGCGTCACCAATGTCATGCCGGCGGCCATCAACACGCCATTCTTTACCAAGGCTCGCAGCAGGCTGGGCGTCAAGCCCAAGGGGTTCCCTCCGATCTACCAGCCGGGCGTTGTGGCCGATGCGATTCTCTACAGCGCCGAGAAGGCGCCCAGGGAGATAGTCGCTGGCGGCGCGGGCAAGGGGATGCTCATCACTCAGCGCCTCTCGCCGCGCCTGATGGACGCCATAATGGTGCGAGGGGGATTCGGCTCTCAGATGACCGACGAGCCTAAATCTAGCGCAGATCCAGACGGGCTCTTCGCGCCGATGAAAGGGCAGGATCGGGTGGAAGGGGATTTCAGCGAACAAGCACTACCGAGGAGCCCCCTCACGTGGCTAGATACCCACCCGGCATGGAAGCGGAGCATCGGGGTAGCGGGGGCTGCAGTGATCCTGCGCGCCTTGAGAGCGAAGTCGGGGGAGCGCCGATGAAGGGTTCTGACTATTGTCGCAGCAACTCCCTTCCCTGGGGGCGAAAATCTTCCCAAGGTCGAGGTTCATAGTACTCGTCGCCTTTGCACCGTAGGCAGAGCCCTAACAGTGCAGGGGTACAATTCCGATCATCCACGCCTCGTAAGACTACGCTATTGACCAAGCCCAGTGAGGTGCGCGTGATACTGCTTAGAGAACCTTCGGATGCACAGATTGAGCGCTTCCTCGATGACCAACGCTCCTTGCCCTTCTCCTACCCCGAGGTGGGAGCCTCGCGCGACGGTGCACCACCTGGATACCCGGTCAACCACTACCGGGGACGACTGGGCGCAGGATTGGAAACGTATATGCGCGCTGTCGAAGCCATCCGAGGCTGGAAGATGTACGAGACGGGATGGACCAAGCTCTGCTGGCCCGAGGCTCCCATCAAGGAAGGTACCGTTGTAGGAATTCTCGGCCGCCACTTCGGATTGTGGTCGCTCAACGCCTGTCGGATCGCCTACGTGATCGAGGAAGAAGAACCGCTGCTGCAGCGCTACGGGTTCGCCTTCGGGACTTTGCCCGCTCACGTGGAGCAGGGTGAGGAGCGCTTCACTGTGGAGTGGCACCGTGCAGACGACTCGGTGTTCTACGAAGTGCTCTCCTTCGCCCGCCCGGTCCACCCGCTGGCCAAAGCGGGATCTCCGTTCGTGCGCCTGATCCAGAGACGGTTCGCTGCCGCCTCCATGCGGAGCATAGCCGCGGCCGTCGAAAGTGGAGGGAACCGATAAAGCTTGGTGTCGATTCGATGGAAGATAGGAAACCCCCTTGGAACGGGTCAGGCGGTCCGTACAATCCGCTGACAATCGAGACCGGAAGGAGAACAACGATGCCTGTAGAAGATTTGCGGCAGAGCGAGATGATGAGCCACCTGCTCGACGCCCTAGATAAGGGGGAAGACATCGGCCACTACGGGCGGCTCACCTTCGCTATGGTCGCTCACCACTTCCTCGACAAGGAGGAGCTGGTCGAGTGGCTCTCTAAGGATTTTGACACCGACGAGAGTGAGGCCAGGGCTCTAGTGCAGCAGGTCGAGGAGAGGGGCTACAACCCGCCCAAGCGCGAGCGCATCCTAGAGTGGCAGGACCAGCAAGAGTTCCCCATCTGCCCGAACCCCGACGATCCGGATGCCTGCAACGTCTACAGGGAGTTGGACCTCCCGGACGAGATCTTCGAGAACATACAGGATTATCGCGAAGACAAGGCCTCCTGAGGGGCAAGGAGGACGACCTAGCATCGACCCAAGAGCTGTCTTTTCTTTCCGCCGCAACCCTTCTCCTTAGGCGCGGCGGAAAGGATCCGTTCCTCCTGGGTATCGGTGCTGACAGGCGATCTCCTCGGCGTGCCGGCACCAACGAACAAAGCTCCTAATCGGTAAGTTAAGTCGCGCCGCTCTCATGCAGACCCTTCACGAAAGAAGCGTAGATAGGCGCCAAACCCCTGATCCAGGTGAAGAGTAAGTCGACTTAACACGTCTTCAAGAAGACTTTGTCAAATTCCTCTACCGAACCCGCGGAGCTATCTACGGCCTTCGAGGACGCGAGGGGGAGGGGTATCAGGAGTTCATGGGGGGCGGTCTGTTACCAGAGGTCCGGCTGCCCTGGCCTCGGTGTATGTGTACAACGCATTTGGAGAGCTTCTCCCTTCTGGGCAATCCTCTGGCCCTCAAGGACCTGTTCCTCGGCTACAGTTATCTTGAAGGCAGCTATGAGTGGCTCTGACACACGTGGTTCGGGGCCGGGAGAGGAATTGGAGATCCTTCCACGTTCTAGCCAGGAGTGTGTCGAGCCCGCAAGGCCCCCTCGAGTTGTTCTCTTACCTCTGCCAAACCCGCTGGTCAGCCCGGTCACCTCTCGGTTAGGGGTAGTTTGCCGCTTATCTAAGCCTCATTCCTGACCGGGGAGCAACGGATCACCTCCATTAGCCGGCGGGTCACTGTTCGAGATGTGTCAGACGTGGTGATCGGAGGCGTTCACTGCGTGACCGGCAGGGTGCCGGTCGGCTCTTTGGGCTTGTTTATGCGCTTTATTGGCGTCCTCTGAGCCCTGATCGGGGTGATCAGCCATTTCGGGGCATGAGATCTTGTTTGAAGTGAGGCGTTCTCGAGAGTTTACCGTTGTGGAGGAGCACGTTACAATCCTCGCCGCGAACCGTGGGACGTATAGCGAGACTTAGCTCGACGTGAAGCACGTCCGCTGCCCCGGTCGAAAGTTCATGGTTTTCAGCGTGCGAAAGAAGACCGTGGAGCAGCCAATATATAACCGATTGGTTGAC
>DATDKO010000305.1:0-11396 GCA_036519935.1 Rubrobacter sp.
GTTTCTTTGGTGAGGCGGAGGAAGAAAGGTGGAGAGCTCCGTCCCGTTACTAACGTGCAGATCATAACCGCTGTCAGTTGAGGGTGCATGTCACAGACAGTGCATCTTCACAGTTACTCGACCATTCCTTGCATTCGGGTATGCAATCCTCGCCAGTACCCACTTCGCCCTCTGCGGGCGACACCGACCGCTGACTTAGGGGAACGCTCCTAACACGAAGCTCGCACAAGGGGGCTCCAGGCGTCTGGGCGAATAACGATCATCCTGGACCTTGTGCGGATGCAAACCGTCACATCTGTGCAGCAACCGTGCAGCAACCCGAGTAAATCTCCTGAATACTAGAGCAAAGAGTTCTTGGGAGAAAATCGCCATTTGCAGGAATTTTGCAAACTCCAGAAAGCTCTAGCAAAGTATGAGGCCGCCTTTGCACGGCGGAGGTCAGGGGTTCGAATCCCCTCGGCTCCACTCCAAAAAGCCGTGTTTTGCAGGATAAACGTAGCGAAGGAAGAGTAGCCCGGACACTGCCACGATCCTCGCTGAGAGGTACCTGTGAGAGGTACCTGAGGATCGACGTCTATGAGAACCAGCTACGAACTGTTTCAGCGCCGGAACGTGTCAGCCCGGAGTCTATATCACGCGCGAAAGTCGCTACACCGAGGAAGAGAAGAACCTCCCATATGGCTTGTCCGCTTCCTCACTTGACTCTCGATTAAAGATAATCGATAATTATTGGCATTAGGGAAACGGAACCTGGAGTGCACACCGATCAGGTGTTGGTGTGTGGGCCTGCAGGAGAGGAGGACAAGTGGACACAAACACCAACGAGATACTCGGCACGTTCCACGGCGATGAGAACTTCCCTATTGATTGGAAGGAGGGGGAGGCGGATCTCTTCTGGATTCTGGATGACCTTCACTGTCCGAACCCGATCTCTCCGATGTTCTTCGACATCGGCGGGTGGTGGCTCACGTGCGACCACATGTTTCGCAGGTTTGGCACTCCATTCGCCTCCGACTGGATCGCCAAGCGGGTAAACGGCTATCTCTACACGGCCGCTGTCCCGGCCGACCCGTCGGCTTACGGAGAAGCCTCTGAGTACGGCAGTCGCTACGTTCCCAGGGTACCGGAGAGCGGCGAGTACGTGGGTAAGATCGGCGCGTACCTGGGCTCGGTGCTCCCCCACTACGCGTACAATTTCCTCGACTGGTGGCGTGACAGGCTCAGACCCGAGATGGACCGCAACTTCGCTTACCTCGACGGTCAGGACACGGATAGCATGGATATGGTCGAGCTCGCCGTCCTGCTAGAAGATGCCATAGACATCCACGACCGGCACTGGAAGATCCACTGGATGCTCAACTTCGCCCAGTTCTCGGCGACGACGGCCCTCAACGCGACCATCGCGGAGGTCAAGGGCGAGGCGGACCCGGGCCTCGTGGGCAGGCTGCAGAGCTCCACCGAGGACCGCAACTGGGACGCCGTCGAGGACCTGTGGAAGATGAAAGAGGAGATCAAAGGCGACGAGGAGCTACGGCGCGCCTTCGAGGCGGACACGGCGGCCGGTATTGTGGAGGCCCTGAACGGAACGGAGCGTGGCAGGCGCTTCATCTCAGAGCGCCTCGAGTCGCACCAGCAAGAGTTCGGTTATAAAGCGATCTGGGCTCACGAGTTCCAGTACCAGACCTGGAAGGAGAACCCGGCCCCGATTCTGGAGGCCGTTCGGGGGTACCTTGCAACCGACTACGATTACCAGAAGGCCATCCAGGCAGTCAGGGACGACCTCGAGGCCGCAAAGCGGGATCTCATGGATGACGTGCCCGAAGGCGAAGGTAAAGACAGCCTCCAAGGTGCGCTCGACCTCTCCTTGCGGATGAACCCGCTCACCCCGGACCACCACTTCTACATAGACCAGGGCACCAACGCCCGCGTGCGGCTCGTCCTTATCGCGATCGGCAAGCAGCTCGTCGAGGCGGGCGTGCTCGACGATCCCGAGGACGTGATGTTCCTCCGCTACAACGAGCTGCGGGTCTTGATGTTCAACCCGGACGAAATAGACGCCCGCGAGATCGTCTCCGACCGCCGAGACGAGCAGGAAGACGCCTACGAGGTGCGGCCTCCCGAGTGGATCGGTACGGCGACCCAGCAGGCGCTGGACTTCCCGTATAACGCGCTCTGGGGCTTCCCCGAGAAGTTCTACCGCGAACCCTCCGAGAAGGCCGATGAGGTCGTGGGGCTCGGGGCGTCGGCCGGGGTGATTGAGGGTACGGCCCGCGTCGTCACCTCCATAAAGGAGTCGGATCAGGTCGAGGACGGCGACATCCTCGTCTGCCGGATGACGAACCCTGCCTGGGTTGTCCTCTTCACCAAGGTCAGCGGTCTTGTCACCGACGCTGGCGGGACTGTCTCCCACCCGGCGGTCGTCTCCCGCGAGTTCGGCATTCCGGCCGTGGTCGGTACCTCCGACGCCACCCACAAGATAAAGACCGGAGACCGCGTCCGGGTAAACGGCTCCAGCGGCGTCGTGGAGATACTCGCGTGAGCCTGACCCGAACCGTGCTGCGGGAACAGATCCGGGAACTTCTACTGGAGCGCATCCTCAAGGGTGAGCTCCAGCCCGGGGATCGGATCGTCGAGCTCCAGATAGCTCAGGAGTTCGGTACGAGCCAGGCACCGGTGCGGGAGGCGCTCAGCGAGCTCCAGTCGCTCGGTTTCGTTGTGTACGAGCCCTACCGGGGGACTCGGGTGCGCAGGATCACCGAGGAGGAGTTGGCCGAGATATACCCCGTGCGAGCGGCGTTAGAAGAACTGGCGGCCCAGGAGGCGGCTAGCAGGCTCGACGGGAAGGTTGGGGAGCTCGAAAGAGAGTTCCAAGCCATGCGCGACGCCGCGGATAGGGGCGTCCTCCAGGACCTCGCCGCCCACGACGCCACGTTCCACCGCCTGATCGTCGAGGCCGCCGGAAACCAGGTCCTCCTCGACACGTGGAGGACCTTGAGGGTCGAGGCGCGCGTGGTGGTCACGGCCCTCAAGACGGACATAGACTTGCAAGAGCTTGCCGAGCTGCACCGGCCTCTGCTAGAGGCGCTGAAGGAGGGATCTCCGGAGAAAGCCGGCGGCGCGCTCCGGCAGCACTTCGAGACGCTGCGAACGATGATGAAAAGAGGAGAGAACGCATGAGCAGGATTATCGACCTCTCGATGCCGGTTCACCGGGATATGGTGACCTTCCCGCGCATCAATCCGCCTCAGATGCTGATGTTCGATACCTGGGAGGACTTCGCGAAGGGGGTCGGGGCGGATAAGTATGGTGTGGACAAGCTGACCGCCTCCTACACGATCATCCAGAGCGACCACGCCGGCACCCACATGGACGCCGTAAAGCACATCCGACCCGACGGTCCGGGCGCGAGCGAGATTCCGCTCGAGTACTGCTTCTCCGACGGCGTTGTCCTGGACTTCCGCCATAAGGAATACGGGGCGGGTATCTCAGCAGCCGAGATAGACGAGGCGCTCGAAAAGATCGGCTACGAGCTCAAGGAGAAGGACATCGTCCTGATCCAGACCGGAGCCTCCGCCTACAATGACGACCAGGAACGCTACCTCCGCGATCACTGCGGCATGACCCGGGAGTCCACGCTCCATCTCATCTCCAAAGGCGTCCGCATGATGGGCATAGACGCCGTGACCTTCGACCCGCCGGTGTGGGCGATGTTCGAGCGCGAGCAGTTCTGGGAGGCCCACCGCGTCATGTGGGAGGAGGACTACTGGCACCTGGAGAACCTGACTAACCTCGACCAGCTTCCCCCATACGGCTTCAAGCTCTCCGTGTTGCCTATCAAGTGGGTCGGGACCACAGGAGCCCCCGTTCGTGCCGTCGCCATCCTCGACGATTGAGGACCGGGGCGGAGAGGCCGTAGGACATGACCAAACGGGAAAGAGAAAAGTCCGCTTTGGGTAATGGGCAGAGGAGCGCTGTCGTCTGGTTCACGGAGGAAACTTGCCAGGATGTGGCGGTGGCCGGCGGCAAGGGGGCCAGTCTGGCCCGCATGACCGCCGAGGGACTCCCGGTGCCCCCGGGCTTCGTGATTCCCTCGTACGTTCTCCAGGAGTCCATCGACGCCGAGCGGATGCTGGAGCTCGCGGCCTCCCACTCCACGAGAGAGCTCCAGGAACTCGTCGCGGCTACCGAACCCCCGAGGGAGGCAATAACGGCCGCCTACGAGAACCTCGTAGGCGGTCGGCTCACGGCTACGTACAAGCTTGTGGGCAACAAGAAGGTGGCCGTTCGTTCCTCCGCCGTCGCGGAGGACTCCGAAGCCGCGAGCTACGCCGGTCAGCAGGAGACCTACCTCTTCGTCGAAGGTGGCGAGGAAGTCTGCAGGCGGGTCGTGGACTGCTGGGCGTCTTTCTTCTCCGAGCGCGCTCTCTTCTATCGTTCGCAGAAGGGCTCCCTCGAAGATCTGCGGATGGCCGTTGTGGTCCAGAAGATGGTAGACCCCGAGAAGTCCGGCGTGATCTTCACCGTGGACCCTGTCAGGCGCCGCCGCGACCGGATGGTTGTCGAGGCCGTCAGGGGCATCGGGGAGCGGGTCGTCTCCGGCGAGGTGACCCCGGACCACTACGCCCTGGACCGCAAGGGTAAGGTCAAGCGCGAGAAGGTCGTGGATGACCGCGTCCTTACCGACGATGAGCTCCAGAGACTCGGCGACCTCGGTAGGCAACTAGAGGAACGTCACGGCGTCGCACAGGACATCGAGTGGGCGATGATTGGCGAGGAGATCTACCTCCTCCAGTCCCGGCCCGTCACGACGATGTAGACGCACTATTTGACGCGGTTCTGGAAGGATTTTTGAGATGGTAATGATCGCACCGGAGTGGCACGAGCCACGCTCGCTAGACGAGGCTCTCTCCCTGCGTGCCGAGCACGGGGAGGAGGCGACCGTCGTCGCGGGCGGCTCCTTTCTCGGGATCGTCATGAACCAGAGGCTCTTCGCCCCCACAATGCTCGTTGCCCTTCGCAGCGTCCCGGACCTCGACTACATAGGGGCTGACGGCGGACCGTTACGGCTCGGAGCGATGACCACCCACCGGGCCGTAGAGCGCTCGCCGGTAGTGAAGGAGGGCTGGCCGTCGCTTGCCTTCACCTTCTCCGTGGTCGCCAGCCCGCGTGTCAGGAACCAGGCGACCGTCGGCGGGGTCGTCGCCGACGCGGACTACGCTTCAGATCCGCCCTCGATGCTCGCGGCTCTTGAGGCGCGGGTCGTTGCGCGGAGCGTGAGGGGAGAGCGCGAGATACCGATGGACGTGTTCGTCCTCGACCACTACGAGACCGCACTCGAAGAGGACGAGCTCGTCACGGAGCTCCGGATACCCCGCAGCGAGGGACGCTCCGTCTACCGGAAGTTCAGCTCGCGCTCAGGCGAGGATCGACCCTGCGTCTCCGTTGCGGCGGCCCAGGAGGACGGCGGGCTACGGGTCGTGGTCGGCGCGGTCGCCGGACGGCCCCAGTACTTCCCGGCGATCTGCGACCTAGCGAGGGGGGAGCGCCTGAGCGGCGAAGTCGCCACCGAGATCGGACGCCGCTACGCCGAGGAGATTGAGCCGCTCTCTGACTCGCGCGGCTCGGCTCGTTACCGTCGCCGCGTCATCGCCGTGGAGGTCAGGCGCGCCCTGGAGGATCTGAACCATGACTGATCCCCGCGTTACCGGAGCCCTACGCTACTCGCAAGACGTGGCGATGGAGGGGATGCTTCATGCCCGCCTCCTGCGCTCGCCCGTGGCCCACGCCCGCGTGGTGGGGGTGGACGCCTCGGCGGTCCCGGAGGGCATCATCGTCCTCCTCCCGCAGGACGTCCGGGATCTTGGCGGCTACGGGCCGCAGATAAAGGATCAGGAGGTCTTCCCTCAGGAGCGAGTTCGCTACGCCGGGGACGTAGTCGCGGCCCTCGCCGCCGAGACCGCCGACGAGGCCGAGGAGGCGGTGGGGCTCATAAACGTCGACTACGAGGAGCTTCCCGCCGTCTTCGATGAGGTGGAGGCCGCCTCGGAGGGGGCGATACTGGTCCACGAGACGACAAACATCTCTAGGAACGACGCCGCGTACTTCGGCATTCGACCGCAGCAGGGGACGAACATCTGCCACCTCTTCCGGCTGCGACACGGCGACGTCGAGGCCGGGTTTGGGGAGGCCGACGCCGTGGTCGAGGAGACCTACCACACCGCCGGGGCTACGCACGTCCCGATGGAGCCCCATGCCGCCGTTGCTCGCTGGGAATGGGACCGGTTGGAGGTCGTGACCGGCACACAGACCCCGTTCAACATGCGCACGGACCTTGCCGGGCTCTTCGGCATAGACGAGGAGAAGGTCAGGATAATCTCACCCCCTATGGGGGGCTCGTTCGGGGCGAAGACCTTTGTCAGGACGGAGGCGATAGCCGCGTGCCTCGCTCGCAAGGCGAAGAGGCCGGTCAAGATCGTTCTCGAGCGCGATGAGATGTGGATGACGCTTAACCGCCACCCGTCCACGGTCCGGGTGAAGCTCGGTGCTCGAAGCGACGGCACGCTCGTCGCTAACGAGACCGAGTGCTGGGCCAACACCGGGGCCTACGCCGACTGCGGTCCCGGCGTCGCCCAGAAGATGGGCTTCGCCGCCCCTGGGCCGTACCGCATCGCCAACGTTCGGGTCGACTCGCGCACCGTCTACACCAACCTTCCGCCCAACGGCGCCTTCCGCGGCTACGGCCAGATGCAGTCCACCTGGGCGAGGGAGCGCACCATGGACCTCCTCGCCGACAAGGTCGGGATGGACCCACTGGAGCTGAGGATGAAGAACCTTCTCAAAGACGGGGACAAGTACTGCACCGGCGAGACTATGCACGACGTCCACTTCGAAAGGCTCCTGCAGGACGCCGCCGACGCTGTGGCCTGGTCCGAGAGCTGGAAGAACAAGGGTCTGTGCGTCATGCTCAAGGGCATGCAGACCCCCAGCCGAGCGGCGATCGCGGTGGAGGTCGAAGACGGCGGAACCTACACCGTCCGTTGCGCGACGACCGAGATGGGCCAGGGCGCAAAGATGGCGATGCGCATGATGGCCGCCGAGCTGCTGGACGTGGGCGTGGAGAAGGTCAGTTGCCCCGACCCGGACACCGACGTCGTCCCGTACGACACTCGTACGACCTCCAGCCGCTCGACGCATATGATGGGCCGGGCGCTCAAGGTGGCCGTCGCCGACCTGAAGGAGAACGGCGAGCGCGGCTACGGCGAGGTCGTAGACGAAGGCGGGCTCGATCCCGATACTGGTCAGGGCGTTGCGTCGTCGCACTGGCACCAGGGGACGGCGGCCGCTGAGGTCGAGGTTGACGAAGAGACAGGCAGGTTTCGGGTGATGAAGCTTCACGCGCCGATCTACGCAGGCCGGGTGATAAATCGGCCCGCGGCCGAACTCCAGAACGAGGGGTCCATGATCATGGGCCTAGGAACCGCCCTCTTCGAGAGCAACGAGTTCGCTGAAGGCCAGATCACGAACGCCAACCTCTCCGACTACAACGTCCCGGCGATGGACGACATGCCTGCAACCCTCTCGCACGAGCTGGTGGAGCGCGAAGGCGGAGAGGTGCAAGGCCTCGGCGAGACCGCCCTCCCGCCGGTCCCGCCCGCGATCGGCAACGCTCTCTACTCCCGCGGCATACACGTGACGGAGCTGCCGATCTCCGCGGAGAGCGTCCTCGACGCCGTGGACGCCCGAGACGGCAGAGGCGATGCGTGGGCCAAAGCCGGCTCCGAGCCAGTCTCCACAGACGGCCGGAATGACAGTCCGGGAGAGCGCGTTTTCGCATCCGGGACTGCCCCGGAGCCGACGACGCCGGTGAACGGTTCAGACGGCTTGTCGGATCAGGGACGTCTGGCTAGCGTGAGATTTTTGCTCGCTTCGCCGTCCGCTCTGCTCCTCCTCGGGACGCTCGGTATGGGGCTCCTAGCGATCGCGCTCTACCGGCTGCTCCACCGCAGAGGCGAGGCCGAGAAGAAGGCTCCGCTCAGGTCATAGGTACTGAGGAGGTAGGATGAAGGTTCGACTCAACGTAAACGGACAGGCCATGGAGGTCCAAGCCAGGGCGGACGAGATGCTTCTCGACGTTCTCAGAGGCGAGCTCGACCTAACGAGCGTCCGTTACACCTGCGGCATTGGGGTTTGCGGAGCGTGTACAGCGCTGGTAGACGGCGAGCCGATCTCGATGTGCATCCTGCTCGCCCCGCTCGCGGAGGGTAAGGAGATCACGACCGTCGAGGGACTCGGCGGGGATCATCCCGTCCAGAGGGCGTTTGTCGAGGCGGAGGCCTTTCAGTGTGGCTACTGTACTCCCGGCATGATCCTCACAGCCAAGAGCCTACTCGAAGAGAACCCGGAACCGACGGAGGAGAACATCAGGGCTTACATGGGCGGCAACCTGTGTCGCTGCGGCTGCTACCCCAAGATCGAATACGCTGTGAACCTGGCGGCAAGCGCGAGCAAGGCCGCCGCGCCGATCAAGGGAGGCGCATGAGGCTGGTTACCTACGATGCCGGGCAGGGGCTCAGGGTAGGGATTCTCGAGGGCGACGCCGTCCTGGATGCCGGTTTCGACGGCGACATGATCGCCTTTATCGAGGCCAGTGCCCCGGTCGGTTCGCAGACCCCGGTAGAGAACGCCCGACTGCTCTCTCCCTTGAGGCCGCGCTCCATGAGGGACTTCCTCGCCTTTGAGGGGCACCTCAAGAACGCCTTCCGCCGTCTGGGGCGGCCGATACCGGACGAGTGGTACGAGGTTCCCGCGTTCTACCGGGGGATGCCTGACACCGTGATCGGGCCGGGGGAGATCGTTCCTTACCCGCCTTACACAGAGAAGTTGGACCACGAGCTGGAGCTCGCCGCCATAATCGGGCGTAGGGGCAGGGACGTCCCTCGCGAGGAGGCGGATAGCTACGTCTTCGGCTACACGATCTGGAACGACCTCTCGGCCCGCGATACCCAGGCTCGCGAGTTGCCGGTGGGGATGGGCCCGTCGAAGGCGAAGGATTGGGACGGCTCGAACGTCTTTGGTCCCTGCATAGTCACGGCCGACGAGGTGGATGCGGGTAACCTGACAATGAGCGTCCGCGTCAACGGCGAGACGTGGGGTGACGATAACTCATCCAACATGCACCACAAGTTCGCGGACATGATCGCCTACGTTTCCCAAGCGCAGACGATCTACCCCGGTGAGGTTTTCGGCTCGGGGACTGCCGAAGGCGGTGCAGGCATCGAGACGGACCGCTACCTGAGCGAGGGAGACGTCGTCGAGCTCGAGATAGAGGGCATCGGCGTTCTGAGGAACACGATCGGAAAGAAAGGAGCATAGAGATATGGCATTCGTTGTCGTGGCGAAGTGGACGACCAGAGAGGGCGAGGCGGATAAAGTCGAGGATGCAATAAGGAAGCTCACGCCGCTCTCACGGGAAGAGCCGGGCAACCTGTTTTATCAGGCTCACCGCGATCCGGAGAACCCGAACCTGTTCTTCCTCTACGAGCAATACGTCGATGAGGACGGCTACAAGGCGCACGGCGACTCCAAGCACTTCCAGGAGTATGGCTTCGGTACGGCGATACCGCTCCTCGAGAGCCGGGAGCGCGAGTTCTACGTGACGCTCGACTAGCAGGAAGGAGCGTCTCCATGAAGATCGTAGACCTCAGTCCGGCGGTCCCGCATGGCTTCAAGGGACCACCCTCGACGGATCTCGGGGTGCAGATGAACGTCAGGACGAAGAACGGAACAGGCTACTGGCAATCTACGCAGCTCGACCTGATGAGCCTGCACACCGGAACGCACGTGGAGTCCGCCCTCCACACGATCGAGGGCGGTGAGGCCATAGACGAGGTCGCGCTGGATCGGGTGATCGGCGAGGCGGTGGTCCTCGACCTCACGCCCACGGAGCCTATGCAGGTCATAGACGTGGCCGACCTCGAGAAGGCGAATGAGAGGCTAGAAGCCGCGGGCGAGTCGATCCGGTCCGGCGACATCCTGCTCCTTAGGACCGACTGGGCCCAGAGGCACATCGGGACTCAGAAATATTTCAGGGAGTCGCCCGGCCTGACAGCGGAGGCTGCCAGGTGGATCGTCGAGAGGAGGCCGAAATCCGTAGGGTGTGACTTCTTCGAAGAGCCCGCGGCCCGGCAGCCCGGCTGGACGGCGGACGAGTTCGTCGTGCATGGCGCGATCTTGGGCGCGGGCATCCCGCTGATTGAGGGTCTCGTGAACCTGAGAGATCTACCGCCGCGGGTTCGGTTCTTCGCTCCCTTCTACAAGTTCTCGAGGGTAGAGAGCGCCCCTGGCCGCGCGTTCGCCCTGATCGAAACCGAGTAAGGTGAGGGGAGTAGCTCTGTTATCCACCGTGAGGATCCATTGGGTACGGCACGGTAAGATCGCTTCGCACAGGGGAAACGTCCCCTTGACGGATGAAGGGGTAGCCCAGGCTCGCGAGAGGGGGCGGTTGCTCGCCGAGGACCTCTCTCCCGGGGAGATCGTCCACTTCATGCACGCTCCTACCCTCCGAACCCGGCAGACGGTCGAGGAGATCCGGGCGAGCATGGCCGAGGCCTTGGGGCCCGATGGCGATGCGGATCTGCTCGAAGTCAGCGAGCAGTGGGCCATCCGTAACCCGGATCTCTTCCTCGCGGGCCAGCGGGTAGAGATGGTGAGCACAGCCGAGACCCTCGCGGACCAGCTCTGCGCGCCGCCGGTGGATCCCCAGACGCTCTCGGAGCATCCCTTTTTCCGCGAGTTCTGGAATTCGCCAGACCGTATAGGCTATTGGCTCCGCCATCTTGACCCACCCGGCGAGGACGCGTTGGCGGTCGCCCGGGGCCAGATGACCTTCGCCATGAGCTTGCCGGACAAGCAGGAGAACAGACCGGTTCGTTACGTACTCTCAACCCATTCTCCCGTGCTGCGGGCGATCTTACTTTGTTACACGGGAGAGGACGCGGGCGAGCCGGGGTACCTGGAGCCCATAGACCTGACTCTGTCAGAGAACGGGTCGCAGGAGCTTCGGTTTCGAGGCCTTCGAACGTTACTTTCCGGTACAAAGGTGGTCAAAGGCGTACCACGGTAGGTGGTACGTGGGCGGCGACTATCACGAATATGGACATCGAGTCCGCCCGTGTCTTGAAAGGAGCATCGTATCCGAAAAGGTAGGACCGAAGCGTGGCCCGACCGAATAGGTATCAGCAGCAACAAGTAGACTAGGCGCAAGGTCAGCAAGCAGGTCGGAGACGCCTCCGAACGTACCTTCGGCCATCGTATTGCTACAGGGTCTGTGTCAACGGAACCAGAGAACCAACGCCACACCGAGCAAAATGAGTCCCCCCCCTATGATGCGCCCGAGT
>DATDKO010000306.1:0-3248 GCA_036519935.1 Rubrobacter sp.
CAACAGCAGCCGGCCTAGCCCGTAGCCGAAGGCGATCGTAAGGAACATCTGCACGGGGGTCCCGAGCAAGGCGATACGGCGCACGGGCGCAAGCTCCCCCAGGGAGAAGTGCAGCCCGATCGTGAATAGGAGAAGGGCCACCCCGATCTCTGCCAGCAGCTCTATCTCGTGTACGTCCCCGACGGTCGGTCCGAAGGTGTTCGGCCCGACGAGGACGCCGGCGGCGATGTACCCGAGGATCAGGGGCAGCCTGAGCCATCGGGCCACGACGCCACCAAGGAGGGCGGCCACCAGGATGAGCGCTATGTCGCCGGCGATCCCCAAATTCTTACCTTCACTTTACCATCGCGTCGAAGAGCGCCACCGTCCGGCGACGATAGGATGGCCGGCGGAGTAGCGTCAGTAGGAGCAGATCACATATGACGTGGGCCCGCTTTCTAATTCAAGCCGGCCCGTTATTTCGAGCACCTACGCCACACGGGAAGAAAACACTACTCTGTAGACCTGGAAGAACGACAGCGAGGGACCCTCAGTAGATGCCGTAGTGGGGTGAACATTCACCACCCGGCGTACCTGGCCGGAAACCAGGAGTCTTCTCGGGAAGGTCTGTCACTAGCTTCCTATCTCCCGCTGACCAGGAGTTCGGAGGCGTGTGCCAGTGAGGCGTCGTCGATCCTGCCTGAGAGCATCCTGGCGAGCTCCCTGCGGCGCTCCTCGCCCTCGATACGCTCTATGCGGGTAATCGTCCGCCCTCCTGACTCCTCCTTGTCGACGATGACGTGCGTGCCAGCCCCGGAGGCTATCTGAGGCAGGTGGGTAATAGTCAGGACCTGGTTGCGGTCGCCGAGTTCCCTCAGCTTCGCTCCTACCGCCGTTGCCGTCTCGCCGCCTATACCGGCGTCGACCTCGTCGAAGACGTACGTCGCACCAGGCTCCACGCGCTCCTGGGCGAGCCTTATGGCCAGCATTATCCTGGAGAGCTCCCCGCCCGAGGCGTAGCGCCTCACGGGCAACTCGGGCTCTCCAGGGTTGGGTTGGATCATGAACTCCACCCTCTCCGTGCCTGACGGGCCTAGCTCTGCGGGGACAAGCTCGGCGCGGAAGGCCGTCTTCCCAAGGTTGAGGTCCCCGAGGTTCTCCTGCACCTTACCAGACAACCTCTGTGCGGCGGCCTCCCTGCCCGAACGCAACGCGGCAGCGATGACTTCGAGGCGCCGCTCGCCTTCGGCGAGTCTTTCTTCGAGCCCGGCGGTCTCCTCATCCAGGTTTTCGAGCCGCGAGAGGCGGGCGCGCGATTCCTGGAAGTATCCCTCAACGTCTCCATACTTGCGCTCCAGGGCACGCATGGCAGCGAGGCGGTCCTCGACAGCCTCCAACCGGTTCGGGTCAGCCTCGAGTTCGTCCACGTAAGACCTGAGTTCGTATAGTACGTCGTCCAGCTCCGCGGAGATCCCACCCAGCCGCTTCAGGAGCCCACTCAGGCTGTCGTCGTACCTCGAGGCCGTCTCCAGCTCTGATGCGGCACGCGCGACAGCGTCTACTGCTCCCGTGCCTTCTTCGGACGAGAGGGCCGCGCTCGCGGCGGCTGTGGCCTGGAGAAGGTCAGTCACGTTCCTCAGACGATCTCGTTCGCGGGAGAGATCCGAGAGCTCCTGCGGGTCGTAGCCCGCTGACTCGAGCTCAGAGACCTGGTAGCGCAGGAACTCCACCTCCCGCAGGCGCGCCTCAGAGGTTGTCTTTATCTCCTGAAGCGCGGCGCGGTCGCTCTCCACGGCCTGCCAGATCAGTTCATGCTCGTGCCTCGCCTCGGCGGCCGCAGTGTCAAGGAAGTCGTCGAGGATAGCAAGTTGCTCGGCCGGCTCGGTGAGCCGTGTTTGCTCTCGCTGGCTGTGGTATGAGACCAGCCTCTCCCCGAGCGAAGCGAGCGCCCTTACGGGGACCGAGACACCGCCCACGTAGCACCTGGAGCGGCCCTCCCCGGTCAGGGTCCGCCTCAGGACGAGGCCATCCTCCTCCTCCACCTCCTCGGCGAGGTCGCCCAGGGCTTCGATGAGGAACCGAGATCCGGTCTCCTCAGGAAGGACGAAAGTGCCTTCGACAGTAGCCTTGCGTGCGCCCGAGCGGACCGTCTCGGAACGGGCGCGGCCACCGAGGAGCATCTGCAGTGCGGTAGCAAGGAGCGTCTTACCCGCCCCCGTCTCACCGGTGATCACGTTGAGGCCGGGGGAGAGTTCGAGGGTGGCCTCTTCGATCAGGGCCACGTTCTCCACGGAGAGCTCCGTGAGCACTACAGGAACGTCCTCCGAACTGCTCGCCACCAACTCCAGTCTTCGGTACGGCCTATTCTAACGCTCTCACTGGAGAGCCTGATCTCCACCCTTCCGCCGGCGGGCATCTCACACGGTTCGGCCCCGTCAAGCGAGAGCAACGCCTCCCGCTCGACCAGCTCCAGCTCGGCGACCTGGTCCTCGCCCAGCACCAGGGGCCTGCTCACCAGCGCATGCGGCGCTATGGGGACGAGCACGTAGCACTCGGCGTCACCCGAGATGATCGGACCCCCTGCAGAGAGCGCGTAGGCGGTCGAGCCGAGTGGGGTCGCCGCAATAAAGCCGTCGCAGCGGAAGGCGAACAACTCCTCCCCGCCGATGGAGACGTCGACGGAGATGAGCTGATGGGGCCGTTTCTTGATGAGCACGGCGTCGTTGCCCGCGAGGCCAGGCTCCCCGTTACCGACCCGCACATCGAGCATCCTGTATTCCTGGACTTCGAGCCCGTCTCCGAGGACCTTCTCGACGCCTGTCTCGAGCTCTTCGGGGAGCATCCCCGACATGAAACCGACCTTGCCAAGGTTCACCCCGAGCAGCACCCGCCCCGGGTACATCCTCGATGCCCGCAGCATAGTCCCGTCGCCGCCAAGCACGAAGACGAGGTCTATGTCCGTGGCACCATCCGGCTGGTCGTCGCCCCTGACCTCGGAGATCTCGACCTTGTGCTTCTCGAGGACGGCCACGAGCCGGTCGACGTAGCCGTCGCTCACCCTGGGGTTGGCGACGATGCCTACCCTGCGGATTCGGGCGGCATTCATAGTGTCACCCACCGCCGACCACCTCTCTGATTTGCGCCTCGTCCAGGTCCGGCTCCGCTCCCCTGAGCAGGTGAACCGGGTACTCGATATTCCCCGACTTCCTTCCTGCGACGCCCCCCCGAGTCGCACCGACAGCACCGAAACCGAGGGTGCCGAAGTACCT
>DATDKO010000307.1:0-12305 GCA_036519935.1 Rubrobacter sp.
GAGACTGCCAGGAACGAGGGGCGCGTGGTGCTAGATGGCGGAGCCACCGGTTCTGAGGACGAGGGCTATTATATCTCCCCGTCCATCGTGGCCGACGTGGACAACAGTTCGGAGACAGCGCAGGAGGAGATCTTCGGCCCGGTTCTCGCCGTCATAAAGGCCAGCGACTTCGATGATGCCGTCGGGCTCGCCAACGACACCCGCTACGGGCTGACCGCGGGGATAGCGACCAAGTCTCTGCGCTACGCTCACGAGTTCATGCAACGGTCGGAGACGGGGCTCGTGAACGTCAATCTGCCGACCGCCGGCCTGGAGTTCCAGGTGCCTTTCGGCGGCAACAAGGAGTCGGGCGTCGGCGGGCGGGAGCAGGGGCCGGCGGCACTGGACTTCTACTCGTCGTGGAAGACCGTCTCTATCATGCCGCTGTAGGAAGCGTCATCATGCGGGCGAGAGGGTTCACCCACGTTAGCATCAGCGCAACCGACCTGGAGAAGTCCGTCCGCTTCTACACGGACTTCTTCGGGATGGAGGAGGTCCCCTCGCCCGAATTCTCCGGGCCTGTGCGCTGGCTGCGGGTAGGTGATCTGCAACTCCACCTCTTCCTGGACGAAGACCCTGCGCCGGAGCGGCATCACTTCGCGCTCGACGTCGACGACTTCGAGGCCGCCTACAGTAGGGCCGAGGAGCTCGGCGTGAGGGACGGCGGGCGCTACTCCACCGTCAGGGAGCTGCCAGACGGGGCCGTCCAGATGTACTTGCGTGACCCTGCGGGCAACCTGGTCGAGGTCAACTGGCCCGATGTTACGACGCTCGACCGCGAGGTCATACCGGAGATCCAGAAGATCGGCGGTGACCCTCATGCGGTCCTCTACCTCGAGCCGCCGGGGCGTTGAGTAGCAGGACGTTACACCACGAACAGAAGGAGAAGTCCATGACGCAGGAGCAGACAGAGCAGGTCATCTCGGATCTCGGTCTTCCCGACCAGGCCATACAGAGCGACGAGTTGCCCTGGGTGCCGCAGGGGGAGCGGGTCTGGTTCAAGCCCTTGAGGTTCGACCTTGCGACGGGGCGTTGGATCAACGTCCTCAAGGTCGAGGGCTCTGGCAGGGTAAACCGCCACCGCCACACGGGCGGCCAGGTAATGGGCTTCTGCATAAAGGGCTCCTGGCACTACCTGGAGCGCGATTGGGTCGCGAGGCCAGGCACGCTCGTCTACGAACCGCCGGGAGACATCCACACGCTCGTAGTCGACGAGGGTGTCGAGGAGATGCAAACCCTCTTCATCCTCGAAGGGACCGTCCAGTACATAGACGATGAGGACAACCTGATCTACCAGGACGATGTTTTCTCCAAGCTGGAGCGCTACCTGAAGTTCTGCGAAGAGCAGAACATCGAACCCCAGGACCTCCGCTACTAGTGGGCATCCTCGACGATTTCAGTCTGGAGGGCAAAGTCGCGCTGGTAACGGGAGCGGCGCGCGGCCTCGGTCAGGGCATCACACTGGGCCTCGCCGAAGCCGGCGCTGACGTAGCAGCCCTGGATATAGTATCCGTGGATGAGACCGGAGATCTGGTCCAGAACGAAGGTCGCCGCTTCCACGCCATGAACGTCGATCTGCTCGAGGCCGACGCGAAGCTCGCCTCCGAAGTCGTAGAGGAGTGCGTCTCGGAACTCGGACGTCTCGACATACTCGTCAACAATGCCGGCATCATCCGCCGGGCACCGGCGCTCGAGTTCGGCGAGGACGATTGGGAAGCCGTCATAAAGATCAACCTGGGCGCCGCCTTCTACCTCTCCCAGGCCGCCGCCAGGCACTTCGTCGCAGAGGACAAGGGAGGCAGGATCATCAACACCGCCTCGGTCCTCTCCTACGAGGGCGGCATGATCGTGCCCTCCTACTCCGCGTCCAAGGCTGGTATCGCCAACCTCACTCGCGCCCTCGCCAACGAGTGGGCGCCTCTGGGGATCAACGTCAACGCCATCGCCCCGAGCTACTTCACCACAGAGCTGACGAGCGCGCTGCGCGAGGACGAGGAGCGCAGCGCAGCACTCCTGTCGCGCCTCCCCGCCGGACGCTTCGGCGAGCCGGAAGACCTCAAGGGCGCAGCGGTCTTCCTCGCCTCGGACGCCGCAGACTACGTGCACGGCACGATCCTGCCCGTAGACGGCGGCTGGCTGGCACGCTAGCGACTACATCGAGACGCCGAGCAAGCCTCGGGTAAACTGGAAATCGGTGTTGCCAGCCTCGAATAGTTTGGGGACGTACTCGCGTGAGGCCACAGCCGCGACGGCCTCGAGCATCTGTTCGGTCCATTCGGATACGTCCTCTTCCAGAATCACGTCGAGGTCTTCTGCGTATTTCTCCAACGTCTCGGGGTCGGAGGAGGCCTGTACTAGCGGGATCATACGGTGCGCCTGCAGAGGATGTCCCACCACGTGCGCCAGCATGACCTCGACTCCCGTCGCCCCGAGCCCGGTCGCTGTCTCCACCCAGTGGTCCGTCGGCGCCTCCATGACGTGCAACCCTGGCTTGCCGGAAGGGACCGCCTGCCCGTAAGCGAGGGTGTTCTCCACGGGACGATCGCCGAGCACGGCTTCCAAGTAGACTGGCGAAGAGAGAACCGCAGCCCTCTCGGGTACGACCACCGTCCCGCCTGAGTTTGCGACGGCGAGCGTTATCTGGGCGAGGCTTCGGGCAACATCGTTCGAGACAGGACCGGAGGCGTACAAGCCTAGCCGCAAGGCTTCCGGGCCTGCGCTCTCGTATTCCAGCTCTCCCGCATTCTCCAGGATCTCGGCGAACCAGTCTTCGACTTTCGCGACGACGCTGTCTATGCCGCCGTCGAGCTGGACGCTCGCCCAGCCGAAGCGACCTGGATCCAAGCCTGCCTCTTCGAGGCGGTTTCGGAAGTAGTCGTTGTGGGTCTTCTCGCAGCCGTGTTCGAGGAGCAGTCCGAACCTCACGGTGGGGCTGGCGAGGTGTCCTAGAACGGTGCGGGAGTAGATGGTCTCGGCCGAGCCGGCGGAGACGCCGCAGCCCTCTGTGTGGGGCAGAGCGACGAAGCGGGTCACTTTGCCCAGGGTGGCATCGCGTTCGTTCAGCCGGTTGGCTATGCGGCGTGAGATCTGGCCCGAGCAAAGGCTCGTCGGCATAACGAGTGCGACCTGATCCAAGACCGGCCCACGCCCGCTCTTTATGGCCTCGAAAGAGAACTCGAGGTCAGGGGCGCTCTTCACGGGCAACGGTCCGCCGTCCGGTTCCTGTACATCTCTGAGCAGGTCCAGGTTCTCGTCGCTCGTCTGCTTCCAGTCGCGCCAGATGGAGACCTGGGAGTGGCCTGCACGCTCACCCACGGTCCTCTCGCCCGAGGCGGCCCCGAGCGTACGTTCGAAAGTCTCGCGGCCCAGCTCATCCATCGGGGTGCCGTCCAGGTAGGCGCCGGCGTTCACGTCCATATCTTTGGAGAGGAGCTCGTAGCGGCCGGTAGTGGTGACGAATTTGATGGTCGGGACGAAGGGGAAGTTGGTAATGGAGCCGTTGCCCGTGGTGAAGAAGATCATGTTCGCCCCAGAGGCGACCTGCCCGGCGACGCTCTCCAGGTCGTTACCGGGGCTGTCCATAAAGTAGAAGCCGCCCTCGTCCATCCGCTCGGCGTACTCGATAATGCGGTCGATGCGCACGTCATGATGCTTCTTCATCGCAGCCCCCAGGGACTTGATGGAGATGTTGTAGAGCCCGCGGTAGTTGTTGCCTCCGGATGGATTGTCTTCGGCTGTTTGCCCGTGCCAGGAGACGCGCTCCTTGAACCGCTCGACCGTAGAGAGGAAGCTCCGCGCGGTATCGAGGTCCTTGACGTTCTCTAAGACGAAGTGCTCGGCCCCGATCAACTCGTCCGTCTCGGCCAGATTGGCGATGCCGCCGTTCCTTACGACCTCTCTGCTCACCCACGCCACGAGCGGGTTCGCGGAGACTCCGGAGAAGGCGTCGGACCCTCCACACTGGAGCCCTATCCTAAGCTCGGAAGCCGGCTCTTCGGTGCGCCGCGCCGCGTCCACCTCATCCAGCCATCCCCGCACGACGGATTTGGCCCTTTCGAGATCCTGCCTGAAGCTCCCCTTCAGGCTCATGAACTCGTGCGGCACGTCGTCTGTCGGGTAGCCGTGCTCCTCCAGGTACGCCCCGAGCATCCTGTTCGTCACGACCTCCTTACCGCCGTGGTCGAGTACTAGCATGGCTCCCACGTTCGGGTTGACCATGAAACCGCTCAAAGTCCGCAGAAGCAGGTCCAGGTTGTTCGGTGTGCGCTCCTCCCCACCCTCCGTGTGGGCGACGCAGACTATGCCGTCAACGTTCTCGTATGCGTCGGCGACGCCGTTCATCTCGAGCTCCAGCGCCCTGACGAACCCGGTGAGCCTCGAGGTGACGCCCATCACGACTATGTAGTTACGCGTCCCGACGCCCCTACCTGCACCGCGTCTATAGCCCATGAAGGTGCGTGGCTCGTCGTGGAGGGGGACCTGCTCTCCGGGGCGGAAATGCTCCTCGTCGATGACGTAGGGCTCGAGTTCGGCGTCGCTGAAGTTCGGCTCTTCGGGCAACTTCAACCCGGCCACGTCCTGCCCTCCCGGGACGCGCCCCCCGCCCTGATCGGAGGTCCCTTCAGGATCCTCGTCTTCGCCGCGTTCGGGCGAGACCCGGAAACGCTCACGTAGAACACGCAGTATCTTCTCGTTGCACGCGTAATCGCCGGGCGCGATATCCCTTATTGCGCGACCGAAGCGGAGACCCCAAGAGAGCAGATCCTCCCCTTCTGCTATGGGCTCGACGGCGAAGCGGTGGCCTTCGAGGACCGTGTGGCCGACCGTAAGCTCCGAGCCCCCACGGGATACGCGTGTCCCCGCCTGCAGCCTGCGGGTCGCCATAGCCACGTTGTCGCCCGGCGCAGGGAGGCGTCCGACTTCCTGGAAATCCCATACTCGTTCCTTCACAGCGGTCCCTCCCTTATCCTTTCAGACATACGCTCTCGCGACGAGTGTATCGCAGCGGGCCCTACGGCTCGGGATGGTAACTGGCAGGACGCGTACCGGGAGGTGTCGGAGGTCTGGTGGAGCGGCAGGCGAGGCGTCTGTTATAGACGTTGGCCATGTTCTCGGCCCACTCGCGTGCCGAGAAGTCTCCGTCTTTCTCGAAGCGGGCCAGCCAGTCATCCGGGTTCTCCTCCCTGACTACCAGGAACGCCGTCTCTTCCTCGCGTACGGCGAGTCTGCCTTCTATCTGGAGGACTTGCTCGTCCATTACGCCTCTACCTCGCCGTGCTCGACCAGCCATTCCAACGACTCCCTTACGGCCTGCAGCGAACTGAAGCGAGGCTGGTAGCCAAGCAGGCGCCCGGCTTTGGCGATGCTGCAGTTGGGACTGTGGGCAATGTGGTCCCATGTCCCTTCAGCCTCCTCCTCGGACACGCCCTCCCGCCACTCCTCCCAGGGCAAGAAGCGCAGGCGGACCGGCTCCCCGAACCACCCGGCGACCGCCTCAGCGTAGCCACGCAGGGTCAACGCGGCCGGAGAGACGACGTGGAAGCTCTCCCCCACCGCGACGCTCCAACTGTCGAGCGACCGCACGAAAGCCTGGGCCACGTCGTCGGCGTGGACGTGATGCACCGTCTCCATCCCGAGGTTGGGGAGGGCCAGTTCCTCCCCCCTTGCCAGCCGTTCGAAGACCGTGAGGTCGAAGTTCCCGGCGGGGTTAACGGGCGCCCAGCCCGGTCCCACTATGTGTCCGGGATGCAGGACTGTAGCAGGGAATCCACCGCGCCGCGCTTCGGCGAGCAGGTACGCTTCGATCCTGGCCTTCTGGACACCGTACTCCCCGAAAGGACGGCGCGTCTGATCCTCGGTGGTCGGCACCTTTGTGCTGTGGCCGTGCACCCAGATGGTCCCGCAGTGCAGAAATTGAGATATCCGCCCCCGCAGCGCCTCGACCAGTTGGCGAGCGCTCTCCGGCGTAAAGCAGATCATGTCTACCACGACGTCCGGCTCCAGCCCGAGTACCCGCTCCCCGAAAGTTCCTTCGGCCTCCTCAGCCTCGCGGTCCAGCGTCACCTGCTCGACGGACTGCCAGGCTGGATGGACCTGATAAGGCTCCCTCTGCCCGCGGCTGATCGAGACTACCCCGTGTCCCGCCTCGACCAGCCGGGGCACGAGGAAGGTGCCCACGTGCCCGCTACCCCCGATCACCACGACGCGCATCAGCTACCTCCTAATAAACTCTTGGATCCGACCCAAACTCCGCCAGCTAGAGCCTGACCTTCACTTTGTCCCCGTCCAGGAGCACCTCGTAGGAGCGGAGGGTGATGTTCGGGTAAGCAAGGCATCTCCCGGTCGGCACGTGGTATTCGAGCCCGTGCCAGGGGCAGGCCACGATCTCGCCCTCGTTTACCCACTCGAACTTCCAATCGTTCTCGCTCCTTGCGACGAGGGTACCCAGGGGCGGCTTGCCCTCGCACAGCGGACCTGTCTGGTGCGGGCAGACGTTGGGGAGGCCGTAGAGCTTGCCGCCGACGTTGAAGATCCCGATCTCACGCTTCCCTACCTTCACGACCCTGTGAGTACCCACAGGGAAATCCGAGAGGTCGCCTAAGAGATGCTCTTCGCGCTCTCTACTCATCGCAGGCTGAGGCGGTTGCCGCCGGCGTCGATGTTGAAAAGCCGACACGCATTCTCTCCGAAGACCTTGCGCCTTACCTCGTTCGTGAAGGGGATCTGATGCACCTTCGAGGGGTGGTCGAAGTCGTGGTGCGGCCAGTCGGAGGCGAAGATGGTGTTGTCCTCTCCATCGTACAGGTTCAGCATCGTCACGAGGTCGGAGAGGTTCTCGGGCTCCTCGACGGGCTGGGTGGCGAAGTACATCTGCTTCAGGTAGGTGCTCGGCTTGTTTTCGAGGAAAGGGACCTCGCGGCGGCGCTCGATGTATTCCTTGTCCATCTTGTACATCAGGAACGGCACCCAGGAGATGCCAGCCTCGGTGACGGCGATGCGGAGGTCGGGATACCTCACAGGTACGCCAGTGGTAATCATGTGCACAAGGTTCGCCATTATCGAGAAGGTGTGGCTACAGATGTGCCGCCCGAACTCCGTCTCGAACCCCTGGGTGTTGAAAGGGAAGACAGGATGGATGACGGTCACGCTGTGCATGAGCACGGGCAGGTCTGCCTCCTGGGCGGCCTCGAAGATCGGGTCGTACTGCCTGTGCCCCCAGAGCCGCTCCAGCCCAGCACAGGGCAGGAACACCCCAACCATGCCCTTTTCTCCTGAGTACTTCTCTATCTCTCTGGCTGCGTCCCCGGGGTCCTGCGGGCAGGCGAGGATACAGCCGAGCAGGCCGTTCTCGGGCGAACACCACTCCTCGAGGAGCCAGGCGTTGTAGGCACGGGCGAGGGCCGAGGCGTAGTCCACCTGGGAGATCACCGGCATCTTCAGGAAGTGGTCTGGGAAGAGGACACCGATGTCCACGTGGATCTCATCGAGCTCCTCGCGCATCTGGGAGGCGGAGTGGACCATGCGGGTACCCTCCTGCCCTGAAGGGAATTTCGCCTCGTAGACGGTCGTCCCCGGCGAGAAGCCCGGGATGTCCAGGTAGAACTCCTGCACGTCCTTTATGGTCTCCAGCGCCTTCTGCCAGGGCATCTCGCAGTAGGGCATGATCGCCCTTGGCGACTCATGGACGTGGACGTCGCAGTCCACGACGAGTATGTCCTCGAGCTTCTCTTTGCGTTCTCTCTTTGCCGTTGCGGCTTGGGCCACGGTCCCTCCCTGATCCCGTCTTAGCGCATCATCCAACCACCGTCGATGCCGATGGTCTGGCCTGTTATGAAGGAGGATGAGTCGGAGGCGAGAAACGCGACGAGGTTGCCTACATCATCGGGCGTGCCGCGGCGCTTGATGCTCTGCTGCTCGAGCACCCAGCGGTTGTAGCCTTCCTGGTCGGGGTGGATCTTCTCGGCGTCAGTGGGGAAGGCGCCAGGCGCTACGGCGTTCACGTTGATGCCGTCAGGGCCGACCTCGCGGGCGAGCGTGCGCGTAAAGCCGACGATGCCTCCCTTCGAGGCGACGTAGTCGAGCAGGAGTGTCCATCCGATAAAGAAGGTGATCGAGGCTACGTTCACGATGTTTCCCCGTCCCTGCTCCTTCATATGGGGATAGACGGCCCGCGCACACAGGAAGTAGCCTTTGAGGTTCACGGCCATCACCCTGTCCCATTCTTCCTCCTCGATCTCCGTCCACGCCCGTCTCGGGTAGACGGCGGCGTTGTTGACGAGGATATCCACCCTGCCGAGCCCGCGCGCGACCTCATCGGCCATGTCCTCGACCGAACGCCGGTCCGAGACGTCGGCCTCCACGGCCATGGCGCCGCCGGCACCGGCCTCTTTGACTACATCCGCGACCCTCTCCGCCTTCTCACGCGAGACGTCGACCGCGGCAATGGCCGCGCCGTCCGAGGCAAGCCTGGCGCAGATGCCCTCGGCGAGGCCCCCGCCCCCACCCGTCACGATAGCGACCCGACCCTCCAGAGGACCTGCCACCAGAACCAACCTCCTAGACCGAACCACTAACCTTCACCCACCGACGATGATATACGCCTCGTGGAATCGCAACAACAAAGCCGGAACCCCTCCGGGCTCCGGCGGTTTCAGAGACTGGTGCCTGGCGCTGGATTCAGGATCTAAGCAGCCGCCGCACGAGGATAGAGGCCAGGATGGTCGAGGTTGCGGTCGTCGCTCCCTTGAGAAGCGCCTCTATGGCGTCGTCTTTGATCCCGCGCTCATCGGGTATGTCTATGAGCCTGTCGGTAATGTACTGGGTGATGAGGTAGGCTATCGCGGCTGCCAGTATGGTTACGATCCGCTGCTGCGTCGCGTCGTTCATATGCTCCTTTCCGCCTTTTACAGTCTGCTCTGGTCGGTACCCACCATAGGCTCTGGGAAAACCCGCGAGTTCTGGTCTTCGAGTCCGGCAGCTCTCACGCGCTCTCGTCTCTCAGGAGTTTCAGGTAGAGGCACCTGATCTCCGGCGAGGGTGAGGTACCGTATTCTTGTCCAAGTATCTGCTCGCACATCTTGTACTGGTGCAGCGCCCTGGCCCGCAAGCCGAGGCGAGCGTAGCACTGCATCAGGAGGCGGTAACTATCTTCGTGGCAGCGATCCTTCTCCAGCACTCTGTAACAAGCGCGGATGCTCTCCTGGTGTTGCCCGACCTCCATGTAATGGATGGCCAGCCGGTCCAGAATATCCATGTAGGCGTTGGCCAGCCGCTCACGCTCGACCATGGTCCAATCCTCATACAGGTCCTCTATCAGGTAGTCCCCCCGATACAGTTCGATGGCCTTCTCGTACTCGATGATCGCCTCCATCATCCTAAGGTCCTTCTCCAGTTGACGCCCTCGCTCGTGGTGTTTATCGAAGTCGTCCACGTCCATTGTCACCCTGACGTCCGGAGACAGACGATAGTATCCATCCTCGAGGAAGACGTAGTTCATGGAGACGGAAGACGAACATCCGCTCAATAGCTTGCGTAGGCCGTGGATAGCGGAGTTAAGGGACCACCGGGCTTTCTTGAGGTTGGACTCAGGCCACAACCATCCCATAAGGTGATCCTGCGAGACAGGACGGGTATGGTTGGCCAGCAGATATTTGAGTATGGTCAGCGCTTTGCCGTTACGGCCCAGGGGCATGGTCTCACCGTCGCAGAGCATCTCGAAGTGTCCGAAGAAACGCACCTGCAAAGAAGGCTGAACCGCAGCGGAAGGGTCTCCCTGGACAGCCTCCTCGACCATCCCCCGCACGGCTTCGGGGGCGGCACCACGGGCCGAAAACGCGCTGACTATGGACCCGTCGAGCCGGCGTAAGGTCAATATGTCCGGATCTCTTTCCAGATAGTAGCCGGTCGGCAGATCTAACGATAATCCCTGCATGTCTCTCTCCAGTTCGCTGTCCTCGGCCGAAAGGCCTCGGTTTGCAACTCCCTAACCCTGTTTGCAGTCGTTACGCGCAGACTTTCTGTGGACCAACCGCTGCGGCTCCTTTCCCACGGGACGAAGCCTCAAAGTCTTTGGCTCGCCCGAAACCATATTGCGGGTTCAGCATATAACGGAGATGGGGTCGCCCGTATCACTCAAATGAGTGATTTTTCATCCGCTCGGAAACTTATATGGTAGAGACGCCGGTCGGGGCAAATCGCGCGTCCGGTACGCGTCGCTAACCTGCGGAATCGGCCTGACGGTCGCCGGGAGCGTATACGACCTCCAGAAGCGCCCTTACGATACGTGGATCGAACTGGGTCCCCGAGTTATCCTCGATCTCCCCTAGAGCGGCTTTCCTGGAGATGCCGTAACCGTACGGCCTGGCACGGATCATGGAATCGAACGCGTCGGCCACCGAGACTATCCTTGCTATCAAGGGAATGTCCTCGCCGCGCAGCCCGTCCGGGTATCCTTTGCCGTCGAAGCGCTCGTGATGGTGTTTGACGACCGGCAACGCGGATGCCAGCTCTGTTGCAGGGGTGAGGATTGAGACACCGAGTACCGGATGCCGCTTTATCTCCGCGTACTCATCCTCTGTCAGGCGACCGGACTTTTGCAAGATGCGATCCGGTATACCTATCTTGCCTACGTCGTGCAACAACGCCCCGCTGGCCAGGGCTTCCATCTGTTCGCCCGGCAAGGAGATCTCGCTGCCGATGCGCAGGGCGAGACCTGATACAGCCCTCAGATGCTCCTTGATGTAAGGGTCTTTTGCCTCCAGGGCCTCCACAAGCGTCCAGGCGATCCCCAAGACTTGATTCTCGCCCTCGACGAACGGATCGGGGTTCTGCGCTCCTGCGGGCAACCCGGAGATCCCTTCAGGCCGGCCTTTGGCTCTCTCCAGTGCGCGCAGGGCCGCTTCGAGAACCGATCGCTCGTCTCCTGTCTCGGCGGACACCCAGCCCACGGCAGCGGTCGAGGGCAGGTTGTCAGGACTACCGGCTTCCTCCGAGACATGTTGCTGGAGCGCGAGTGCTGCGTGGCGGGCCCTGCTCTCACCCGAACCGCTCAGGACGACGACGAACTGCTCGTCCCCGTAGCGAAACGCGTGCTGCCTGCCGTCCGCGAGCTTTTTACCGATCCTCTGGAGGAAGGCATCGCCCGTGGCCAGACCGTGGTCGCGAACAACGGTAGGTTGCATCACCAGGACAGTGAGCGGCCTACCGTAGGAGAGTTCCCGGCGCAGCACGCTGTGCAGCGACGCCCGGTTCGGCAACCCTGTGAGCTGGTCCAGCCCGCCAGGGGCGTCCCCGGCGTCTTCCAGAGCGGGGCCTATTCCTCCGGCGAGGAGCTTCAGGACACGCTCCTCCTCGGCGCCGTACTCACCGCCCCCGACGATCACCGCCCCCCACTTCTCGTCTTCGTCCGTACCCAGGGGTATGGCCATGAAACCATCTATCCCGTGGATCTCCTCCTCGCTGCGCACGGTGTCGCCCTCGCGGCAACTTTGCAGCACGAGACGCTGGATCGAGGGATGCCACCAGCTGGGGCAGACGTCGAAGTCGCCCTCCAATATGGTCGTGTGATGGTTGCCTTTCAGTGCGGCAACGTGGGCGTACGCCCCACCCCCAACCGTGTGGGCCGCCTCGACGGTCCAACCGAGTATGCCTTCCAGGCTCAAGACCTTCATTACCGGTCCGTACCTCGAGATCAGACGCTCCTCGCTCTCCACAAGGTCTATCTGGTTTGCCAGGTTGGAAGAGAGATTGCTAGCGTGCTTCCTAAAACCCTGCATCTCGGAGCCCAGGAACGCGACGGCCACGCAGAAGAGCGCGATGAGAACTGTTCTTAAGGCTACGGGGGCAGAACCGAGCGCGCCGATACCTCCCGAGGCTGCGACGGCGGCCGGGTACCCGGCCACCAATGCGGCCGTCGCCACTGCGACCTTCGGCCACGTTTCGATCCAGGCTATCCCCAGCGCCGCGAGGAGGTAAAGCGAGAAGAAGGGTGAGCCCGCTCCCCCGGTGTACACAACCAGCACCCCGACGAGCACGGAGTCCAGAATGACGCTTACAAGCCTCTCCCGCACAAGGATCGCGGGCCACCCCACGATCAAGAACATCCCGAAGAGTAGCGCGAGTCCGGCAGCAAGATAGGGAACTCCAGCCCCGGGAAAAGCCAGAGCCAACATGAGGGCTACGACCCCCGTCAGTGCCACACGTATTAGTCCTGCTCTAGGCGAGGCCACCGTGGATGCCGCCCTGATCTGACGCATTCTCCTGCCTCA
>DATDKO010000308.1:0-8743 GCA_036519935.1 Rubrobacter sp.
CGCTGGGCGCGCACGACCGTGGCGTTGCGAACGTCGTACTCGTGGCGGTAGGAGAGCAGCTCGACGTTGTCCATGCCGACGGCCTCCTCCCCCTCGATCCGCAGCTCTAGGAGGAGCCAGTTCGGGAGGTTGACCAGATCCTCGTTGAGGACCGGCACCCCGGCCATGATCGTCGTCTCCCGGTTGAAGCCGCCATGGACGTAGGTGCCAGGGTAGCTAACCCCGTCGGCCTCGGCCCACGCGAGGGCGCCCCGCGTGCAAAAGTAGCCGTTGCCGGTGGAGGTGAGTGCCTCGCGTAGTCCTTCCTCTTCGGGCTCGAAGGAGTTGTAGGCGAGCGTCCAGTTCGTCACGGAGAACCTCCTTATCTCAAAGTCTCGATACGGTTCCGCACTAGCGCGACCCCAAGAGCAACTGCTTCTTGCCTGCGCAGCACACGAAGACGTCGCCGCCGTCGGGGAGCGTCACGTGACAGGGTCCCAGGGGAGCGGCGGAGGAATGTTCGTCGGCGGAGTGGCAGATCTTGCAGCACCTGGAGGTATCCAGCAGATTCATCCTTCCTAGCTCCTCGCATCCCTTGCCGCTCACCCGGGTGCTCCTGATGACGCCTAGCATAAGGTCTCTCCTCGTACGTCGAACCCTTCTTTCGATACCCGCTCCCGCCCGGATCTCAACGCGCGAGCGCGTTCAAGAACCGTTCCACCTCCTGAACGTCGTCGAGGACGTAGTCGGCGGCGGTCGTCCGTCCGGCCACCTCCGGGTCGTCGGCGCGACCGACGAAGATGCCGATACCCCTCGGCGAAGCCTCGTTGAGCGCCTCGAACGCGTCCTCGTCGGTTAGGTCGTCGCCCAGGTACAGCGGCGCCACGTCGTCGCTGTCGAAGCCGAGTGCCTCGAGCAGGTAGAGGACGGCCTTCCCCTTGTCCCAGTCAATCTTGGGCTGGACCTCGTAGACCATCTTGCCAGGCGTCACCTTCAGCTCGTCGGGGTGATCGGCGAGGATCTCCTCGACGACCCGTCCCACCCTCGGCCGCTCTTCCTCCGAGACGAGCCGGTAGTGGGCGGCGACGGATGACTTCTTCGGCTCGATGAGGGCGCCCTCGATCCCGCCAAGCTCCTCGCGCAGGCGCGCCTCCACCCCTTCGAGGAGCCCCGCGAAGTTCTCGCCTTCTTCGCGCTGGATCTCACCTCCCGCGGGGCTCCAGATGTCGAAGCCGTGGCTGCCGGCGACGATCAGGTCGTCCACGCCCATGAGCGCCTGGACCACCCGCCTATCGCGCCCGCTGACCACGCACACGGGGCAACGTCCTGCGAGACCCCGGACGGCCTCCCGCATGCCCTTCGAGATGAGCGCGTCCTCGGGCCGGTCGACGATAGGGGTCAGCGTGCCGTCGTAGTCGAGGAAGACGGCGGGCCGCCTCCCCGCCAGGTCCCGGGCGAGCCGGACGCTGTCCTCGATCGCGTGCGGCAGATCGCCGATTTGCCTGGCCATTATCTACTCCCCTTTCACGTCAGACGCCTGGCAGGGCCGAGCACGTACTCGCCGTCTTCGCCCCGTGCGAGTGCAGCCGCGCCGAGCACGCCGGATTCCGGGCCCAGGGTGGCCTCTTTTATCTCGACCAGGTCGCGTGAAGGGGAGCGAGCCCTGAGTTGCACCTCCTTGCGGGCGGGTTCCAGGATAAACTCTCCCGCCCGAGAGACGCCGCCGCCGACGGGGATCACCTCCGGGTTGAAGATGTTCACGAACCCCGCCAGGCCGATTCCTAGCCACCGACCGGTCTCTTCCAGGACCGAGATGGACACCTCGTCCCCCTCCTGGGCGAGCCTCGTCACATCCTCCCCGAGCACCTGCCTCTCGATGGCGAGCTGCCCTAGCGCCGAGCGTGGCTTCTCGTTGGCGACCTCCCGCGCTCTGCGCCCGATGGCGGTGCCCGAGGCGAGCGCCTCGAGGCAGCCATGGTTGCCGCAGCCGCAGCGCGGTCCCGTGGGGTCGAGGGTCACGTGCCCCAGCTCCCCGGCCGCTCCCTGGGCGCCCCTCAGGAGCACCCCGTGGGTAATGACCCCGCCGCCGACCCCGGTGCCTAAAGTTATGAAGACCTGGTGGTCAACGTCTCTGCCAGCTCCGAATTGGAACTCGCCCCAGGCCGCCGCGTTGGCGTCGTTCTCCACCGTGACGGACAGGCCGGTCCTGGCTCCCAACTCCTCGTCCAGGCGGATGTTCTCTATCTCGTGCAGGTTGGGAGCAAGGATTACCTTGTTTTCCGCACTCAGCACGAAGCCCGGAACGGCCAGGCACGCCCCGCCCACCTCGAAGCCGTCCTTCACTTCCGTGATGACCCGGGCGATGGTCCCAAGCAACCGATCCGGCGGAACCGCCTGAGTCGGGTACCTCACCTCGTTCAGGATCTTGCCCTCCGGGGAAACCACTGCGGCGGCGATCTTCGTCCCGCCCACATCTACCCCTATGGCGTTCATCCCTTACCTCCTTATCGCTCCGGGGTTTCTGCTCCACCCCTTCAGCGCGGCCCGCCACCCCGACGAACACCCCGGCGCCGCGCGTCGACCCGCGCTACCGCGACGGCCCCGATCCCTGACCCCTTCCCGGGTCAACCTTTAAAGAGAACTATCACTTGTCCTTTCGCTCCAGGCGACCTTCGGCGAGCGCGTCGAGGGAGACGTCGTCCAGGCTCGTGACGACCAGGTCGGCGTTCACGTCGGCCAGAAGCTCCTCGTCGTCGGCCCGCGCGAGGCCCAGGGCCGCCATGTTGCCCGCCTTCGCCGCCTGCACGCCGTTCGCGGCGTCCTCGACGACGAAGCAATCCTCTGGCGAGAGGCCGAGTTCCTCTGCGGCGGTCAGGAAGATTTCCGGGTGCGGCTTGCCCTGCTCGAAGTCCCGGCCGCTGACGTTCGCGTCCAGTATGTCACGGAGGGTGTAGCCGGGCTCCACGAAGTCGTAACTCAAGCCCTCCTCTTCGGCGAACTCGTCAAGCCGGATCCTCTCCAGGAAAGCGTTCGCGTTCTTGGAGGAGGAGGCAGCCGCTATCCGCAGGCCCGCGTCCTTGACCGCGAGCACGAAGCGCAGAGCGTCGGGGTACGCGTGGAACTGGCTGGCCTCGATCAGCTCTACTATCATCACCTGCTTGCGGTCGCCGTACTCCTGGGCCCTCCTTTCGGGGTCGGGTACGTCAAAGTGCTCCAGCACGGCCCGCGCGCCATCGTAGCGCGGCATGCCGGACATGACCCTCTGGTAAACCTCGGGCGTGAACTTCTCGGGGGCGTAAGACGTCTGGTCCCGGACATCGCCCCACTCGTTCTCCATCAGTTGCTGCATGCCCTCGCGCCAGGCCTGTTCGTGGGGCGAGTCGACCAGCACGCCGTCTACGTCGAAGATCGCGCCTCGAAAACCCATATGCTCTCTCCTTCCTGATCAGCTCACGCGCGGCTTGCCGTTACCCCTGTCCCGCGCAGGTCGGCTTCTATCTCCTCCAGCGTCCGGCCCTTGGTCTCCGGCACCATGAAGTACACGAATATCCAGGCCACGATGCCTAACACCGCGAACAACCAGAACGACCCGGCCCCACCGAACGTCGCCAGTAACACAGGGAATATCAGGGCGACGATGAAGTTCGAGCCCCAGTTGCAGAGGGCGGCGATGCTCATCGCGGAGCCGCGCATATTTAGCGGGTAGATCTCGGAGATCATGAGCCAGAAGATCGGCCCGAGGCTTATCGCGAAGGAGGCTATGTACAACGCCAGGCAGATGGTCGCCAGCAGACCCGCTGCGCCCGAGGTGGCCCCCAGCGAGAAGACCACGCCCAGCAGGCCCAGGCTCACGATCATGCCGATGAGCCCGATAAGGAGCAGCGGCCTCCGGCCCACCCGGTCAACTATATAGACGGCGAGGATCGTGAACCCAACGTTCACCGCGCCCACTCCGAGAGCGGTAGCCGCGATCGCCCCCCCCGCCGAGAAACCAACTTTTTCGAGGATCGTGGGTGCGTAGTAGATGACAGTGTTGATACCCGTTATCTGCTGGAAGATGGCCAGGCCGACACCGACAATGAGGGCAGGTCGGATCCAGGGGGCGAGCAACTCCTTGTAGCCGACCTGAGCCTGCTGGCGCTCGATTCGCTCGATCTCTTCCATCTGCTGCATCTCCGTCTCCACATCGGCCTCGACGCGGGAAAGGAGCAGCACGGATCGCGCCTTGTCCAGCTTGCCGTTCTTGACCAGCCAGCGCGGGCTCTCCGGCAGAGTAAACATCCCTATTCCCAGGATCAGTGCCGGGATCACCGCCACGGCGAACATGTAGCGCCATCCCTCGATGGGGGTGAACGCCACGCCCACGATGTAAGAGAGCAGGATCCCGATTGTGATCATGAGCTGGTTCAAGGAGACCAGCGCTCCTCGTGTGTCCGGCGGGGCTATCTCGGCTATGTAGAGCGGCACGATGAGCGAGGCCAGCCCAACCCCGAGTCCCAGGATGAAGCGGGCGAAGATCAGGATGAGGACATTCGGCGCCAGGGCCGCGGCTATGGCTCCAACGGCGAATATGATGGCCGCCAGGAGTACGACCGGGCGACGGCCCAGGCGGTCGGAGAGCGGTCCTCCCGCAATGGCGCCGGTCACCGCCCCCACCAACAAGACGCTTACGATCACGCCCTGCAAGAAACTCGAGAGCGGCGCGAAGTCTTTCGTTATGAAGAGCAGAGCGCCCGAGATCACACCCGTGTCGTAGCCGAAGAGCAAACCGCCCGTGGCGGTGATCGCAGCGGCGACCCTGACGAACCTGCGCTGACGGCCGGTTGCAACAGCATTTCCTTCAGACATTCTTCCTCCCTTTCCCATTCTTCACGTCGCAGCGCGTTCTATTCGTAGGTCACCGCTTCTCCTTCGCGCCCGCGTCCACGGTCGCACGCTCTCGCCAGGGAACTATGGAACATGCGGCTCAAACCGTCTACATGGTTCGAGCCACTTTCACCGGACCGATTATTCACCGGGATTGACAGGCGCTCCCCTACGATGTGTCCGGTCGTTCGATCGCCTCCTTCCGTGTACTGTCTTGTATTGCGGTACTTTCCTGACCACTGTTCAGGACACTAGCAAGGCGATGAGCTTGTGTCAACTGTATCGTGGGACGATCTCTCTTGGAGTTGACCGGGATGACCCGTATCGCAGGACAATAGGCGAGACAGGGGGTAAAATTAGCTGGCTTCCTCGGTGGAGACCGAGCCCGGTTCGCTGCAGGAAGGGGTTCACAGTGGAGCAAAAAGGGAAGACTACCGGGGTCCAGGTCATCGCTCGCGCCACCGATGTCCTGCGCGCGCTCGAGGCCGCGCCCGGGGGGTTGAGCCTCTCGCAGATCGCGCGTCGCGTCCAGCTGGCGCGCTCCACGGTACATCGCATCGTCACCGCGCTCGAGGCGGAGGCGTTGGTAGTCCCGGCCTCGCCGAGCGGCGGCTACCGTCTGGGGCCGGAGCTCGCGCGGTTTGCGGCCTCCGCGGGCGGGGAGCTCAGGGAATTCGTGCGCCCCTTCATCGAGCGGCTCCGCCACGAGGTCGACGAGACGGTGGATCTGGCCGTGCTCAACAGGGATCGGGTCTTCTTCGTCGACCAGGTCGCGGCCCCGCACCGGTTGCAAGCCCTCTCCGCGGTCGGGGTCTCTCTGCCGGCGCACTGCACCCCGATCGGGAAGGCGCTGCTCGCCGGTCTCACCGACGACCAGGTCGAGAGGATCTTGCCCGAGCGTCTACCCGCGGAGACGGCCAACACGATCACCGACCGCAAGGAGCTCCTCGCCGACCTTCATCGGGTGAGGGCCAGCGGGGTGGCCTATGACCGCGAGGAGTTCACGATCGGCATCTCCGCAGTTGGCGCGGAGATCCGCGACGCCAGCGGCGGCGTCGCGGCGCTCAGTATCCCCGTGCCGACGGCGCGGTTCGCCGGCCAAGAGGAGAGCCTTGCCGAGATGTTGCTGAGGACCTGCGCCGAGGTAAGCGCCACACTGGGCGCCAATGGGCACGTGCGCTCCTGAGCCGTGGCTTTCGACGTTTGCGACTGAACAACACCAGGTCAACGCGTCCCGACGATCAGCCGTGTGTTCGCCTCATGTAAGGGGTGCCTTCGGTGCTGCCTTGCTGTCTCCTCGACGTGCTGCGCGTGGTTGACTCTTTCGTCGCGCTACCGGCTTGGCAACATCTGGTAACGATTTAGAAACAGTTTGACAACACACCCCAAAAGCGGGGTCAAACCTCGTGTTTGCAGCACATGAGGTGCTAGATTGGTCTGTAGCGTATTCTGCAGGCATATAGTCGAGGCGAGCGAGGTTCGAAGGGAGGTGTGATGGCTAACTCTGGTGTTCTGGCGGTTGCCAGGCAGAGAGGTTTTTCGGCGGTTCGCGCCAACATGGAGCGAGCGCTCGGGCGGCTGCGTGCCGGGAGCTGGCCGGTCGTACAGACGGCCGTCGCGGCGGCCCTGGCCTGGTCGGCGGGGATCTGGAACTGGCCGAACGGGCGCTCTCCGAAGCGCGGCGTATAGACACCTCGGTGGCGCAACTGCGGGAGGAGCTCGACGGCGGGTACCAGATCGCGCGCTACTCCCCGCCGCGCAGGCGCCATCTCGGGCACCTGGGCTACTACGCTGCCGCGGCGGACCACCTCGACCTCGCCGTGCGCAACACCCGCGTGCTGGCCCGCGCCGCCGTGACGATGGTGCGCGAGAAAGGGGCTGCCCCGGGGCAGCTCCCCGAGGCGATCCTGGGGCTCGCCCTCTCGGTAGAGGCTCTCGCCGCGTACCTGGAGCAGCCGGATCACCCGCTCGACGATGCTCGACGCTTCGCGCTCGAGGCCGCGGGGGAGGCGACGTCCGTGCTCGAGGGGAGCAACGATCTGGAGACCAGCGTGCTCGTCGCCCAGATCCGGTCGACCGCCTTAGACCTGCTGCAGGCCGCCGGCATGGACTCGTCCGAGGCCCTCGAGGCGCTCCGCGAAGCCTCGCGCCCCAGCTCGGGGTAGCTGTCGGCGGATTCCTCTGCTTTCGAGGGTTCGCGCAATGCTCTGATATCGGGTGCGTACCTCCGTTGAGCCACCCCGCCAGACGCTTTCAAGAGCTTAGCTGGGCTGTAGACAGCCCAGCTCACCGCGATCACGAGACAGGTCGAGTGTTGCCGTTCAAGTAGTGGCCACCCTGCGCCGTGCAGCGCCACGACCGCCGTCCTGGGCCGTTGCCCCGCCTCCCCCGAGTAGCGGCGGGGACCGCGTCCTTTAGAATGGGGGCGAGGCAACGGGTCGGGAGGGATCATGGAAGTGTTCGGCATCGACGTCGGGGGATCCGGGATAAAAGGCGCCCCCGTGGACACGGAGACCGGTGAGCTGCTCGGCGAGAGGGTGCGCATCAAGACCCCCAAGCCCGCAACCCCAGAGGCCATCGTCCAGACGGCCGTCGAGGTGGTGAGGCGTTCGGGGTGGGATGGTCCGGTGGGGTGCGGCTTCCCGGCTGTGATCAAGGGCGGGGTGGTGCGGACCGCCGCCAACATAGACAAGGCGGCCATCGGCTTCGACATGCAGGGGAGGCTGGAGCAGGAGCTCGGTAGCCCGGTGCGCGTGATCAACGACGCCGACGCGGCGGGCCTAGCCGAGATGCGCTGGGGCGCAGGCCGCGAGGAGGCGGGCGTGGTGCTGATGCTTACGCTCGGCACGGGGATAGGCACCTCCCTGTTCATTGGGGGACGCCTCCTGCCCAACACCGAGCTCGGGCACATCGAAGTGAGCGGCGAAGAAGCCGAACACCGTGCCTCGGATGGCGCGCGCAAGCGCGAGGACCTTAGCTGGAAGGAGTACGCCGAGCGCCTCGACGAGTACCTCCACAGGATAGAGGACCTCCTCTGGCCGGATGTGATAGTGGTGGGCGGGGGGATAAGCAAGAAGTGCGAGAAGTTCTTCCCGCACCTCACGGCTCGCACGAGGGTGGTGCGGGCGGAGATGCTCAACGAGGCGGGCATCGCTGGGGCGGCGCTGGCGGGCGTCCCGGACATATCCCCTGTCCAGGCCGCCGAGTAAGCGATCGGGTCGCTTTTTGCCCATCATGTGGCCTTCTTCTGATCGTCAGACACGCCGGAGCATCCGCCCGTGGCAACCAGCTGGATCATGATCGCTCGCTCTGAGCTATGCAGTAAGCAGGCGGAAGAGTCCCTAATGACAGGCCCGCAATAATGCTTTTGGCGGTGACAGAGAATGCTTGAGCTTTGATCGTCCGACGAGGGGCTCGAACCATCCAGGCCGAGGCCGGATTCGGAGCAGAACATGGGTAACGACCGGTTGACCATTTGCCAGATAAGCGACATCCATTGCGGCAACGCTCGCTTCATCCCCGAGCTTCTGGACCGCACGATCATCGAGATAAACCGTGCAAATCCGACGGTGGTGGTGGTCTCCGGAGACCTCACTGACGCGGGCTACCGGGAGGAGTTCGCACAAGCCGCAGAGTACATCGCTCGCATCGAGTGCGAGAACGTCATGGTCATTCCCGGCAACCACGACTCGCGCAACGTGGGCTACGTCCACTTCGAGCGGCTCTTCGGGGAGCGCCAGTCGCTCATGGATCTCGACGACGTGGTTTTGGTGGGGGTAGACTCCTCAGAGCCGGACCTCAACGATGGGCAGGTGGGCCGGGAGCACTACGGGTTCATTGAAGAGGCCTTCTCCGATGCCCGGGACAAGCTCAAGGTATTCGTCGTCCACCATCATCT
>DATDKO010000309.1:0-7385 GCA_036519935.1 Rubrobacter sp.
CAAGACGACCCCGCCCAGATCGGAGCGCCACTCTTTGGGAAGAGGTGGCTGACGGCAGAGGGGTGCTGCGACACGATTACATCCCACCGCGGGGCGATCTTCCCCATCGACGGGACCTTCCACGCGCCCGAACGGTTCGCCATAGACTGGGTGCAGGTTGGTAAGAACGGCAGGCTCTACGATGGGCCCAAAGACGAGCTCTCCAGTTACCCCTACTACGGGGCGAAGATCCGCTCGGTGGCCGCAGGCCGCGTAGTCGGAACGCGCGACACCGAGCCCGAGCAGGCACCTGGCCAGTTCCCGAAAGGGCTGGCCCTTAAGGACTTCGGCGGCAACTACGTGGTCGTCGATATCGGGGAGGGGCGCTACGCCTATTACGCCCATCTGCAAAAGGGGGCCAAAGGCGTCCTGGTCGAGCCCGGAGATCAGGTTCGCAAGGGAGAGGTCATCGGCAAGCTGGGCAACACCGGCAACACTGACGCCCCCCACCTGCACTTCATGGTCATCGACGGGAGGTCGCCGCTAGTCTCTGAGGCTCTGCCGTTCGAGATCGACCGGTTCCGCACCAGGGGCACCCTAACTAACTACGACGCCTTCCTGGGTGGCGCGCGTGCAGGGATCTCGCCGGCGCAGTCGGGAGCGCAGCGCGATCGGCTGCCGTTGCAGCGCACCGTCAACGACTTCCGGTGAGTCCGAGATACTCTCTGCCATGAGATCCGTCCGCGCGGACGGATCTCATGCTGGTGCCCTCAAGAGGGGTGTCAGCGGCCACGGGAGGTCGAACGACGGACCGGAGCGTGGCGACTGCCTTGGCTCCTTATTCACCCAACCACGTAGAAGGTGCATTCTCGGAAGTTGGTATGCAGGATGCCGCATAGCCCCGCTCGCCGGCCACCCTATGGTCGGCCTGAGACTCCTCGGCTCCTCAAGGTCAACCACTACATGTTGCACCTGCGCATAATGATGCGCTCAGGTGGATGCGTGGCATCCTCTCAGAACACCGACACCGATATGGGGGTAGGGGTAGGCAGGTGTTAACGGGGGTGGTCGATTATGAGAGGTACGGCTTGCCTGACATCGGCGTGTGTACAAGGCGATCTGAAGGCCTTTATATATGGTCAGGCGCAGGGTCGTCGAGACCACGTTCTTCGCCTACAGAGACCTTTGAGGAGCCTGTGAAGAGCTGTGGAACGTGTGGCTGAGGGCCAGGAGAACGAGCAGGGACTCCTCAGGGGTGTTCTCGAGGAGGTGATGGGGTCATGAAAATTTCACAATCTCCGAACTCGGTGATCGGCCTGGCCACCTCCTCATCACCTCTCCTGGCTCGTTCGCATCGGCGAACAGAGCACATTGCTTTCGCCTGACGCTTAGGGCCCCTCTCGCTCAGGTTACCCATCGGTGCTGTCTTCAGTTCACCAGAGGCACTTGATCACAACAGCATCTTTCTCGGAGATCACCGCCGCGCATTCGCGTGTTGGCGCTTTTCCCCCATAGATAAGCGGCTTTCATCGCGCGGAGCCCCTTTCGCGCGTTGCCGCGCGTTCCGCGCGAGACTCTGGATCCTCCACATCGCGCGCATCGCGCGGGATCGCGCGAAGGGCTATCCGCGCGATGATAACGGCGTATTTACAGGCTTTTCGGCTCATCGCGCGGCGCGCTGACAGGATACTACCTGACCATATACTCAGGCAACACCGGCGCGGGTGACGCCGCTAGCATCGACACGCGCCAGTGATCGCTGGCTTCCCCGCCGTTGTCCCCACGGGACGCTCCGTGGATCGGGTTCTCATCCCGATTAGTCGAAGGTTCCCGGCAGCTCCACGAAGTGCTCGACCACTTTCTCCAGGGGTTTCACATTCGCCCAGACGTAATCCTCTACTTCTTCTCGGTCGACGGGCTCACCTGGTTCATGGACTGCGAAGACCCAGAGGCCCTCCTTGTCGTCAGCTTCGCTCTCCCAGTACTCGACATGGGTGTAGCCCTCTCGCACGTCGGGAGGCTCCTCGCAGGGATAAGAATAGCCTTCGAAGTACGGGTGCTGACGCTTGGTGGTCCGCAGGATCGGTGCCAGTCTGCTCAGGCGCTCATGTACTTCCCTGGAGTCGGCTGGCCAATCCGGCGGGATCTGCCCGCCTTTGCTCAGGACTCTTCCTACCCCTTGAAAGATCTCGGTGGCCGTCATGACCTCGACACTACCGATCTCGGAGGAGGCGGTGTAGCGTGCCACGGGGTCATTGTCCACGTCCCCGTTGTTCCCGGTCGTAGCCCCTGTGGGTACGACCACCTCATCATCTGTGACGTTTGACCTACGGGCCCATCCCAACTCGGCGAGCTTGATCCTTGCAGGCTTGGTCTTCTGCTCCTCGCCGTAGAGGTAATACTCTTCTCCCCGCTCGTGGATCGTCTGCTCTGCAAGATCTATGGGTCTTTGGCGCACGGTGTCCTGCTCATCGGGTTCTTTGGCTTCCTCTTGTGGTTGTCCGTTACCATCCACGCCGCGCGACCGCGCGATGGGGAGATCTTCCTGCAAACTGGGGCTTTCTATCGCGCGGTCGCCGTTCCGCGCGATCCCGCGCGATCCGCGCGTCTCCTCGGCGTCTACAGCCTCACCGGGCAGTGGGTCGAGGTTGATGCCTAGGGTCATCCCTTCCGGGTCTCGAACCAGCGTGTAGGTGTAGCCCTGCGAGCCGCGCCGGCCGTCGCGCTCCAGGTAGCCCGTGGAGGCAAGAGAGGAGAGTGCCTCCTGCACGGTGCGGGGCTGTGCACCCTCCACCGCGAGGTCGCTGCGCCTGAAGCCCTTCTGACGCTTCTCTTCGGGCAGCGCCTTGATCGCCCTCATCACCTTCTCCTCCGCGGGGCTCAGGGCCTGCCAGGACCTCTTCAGAGGCTCCTCGACCAGGGCCAGGGCGGTGCGGAAGTCCTCTTCAGTGGCGATGATGCGTCCGCGCTGGTCGCGTGTTCGGCTGTGCTGGTGCAACCAGCTGATGACGCGTACGACGTCCAACAGCCGCGTTACGTCGCGTCGGATGCGCACCTGGGAGCTAGGCACCCTTATACGCCTTGCGTAGGGGACTATTGCCCTGGCCGGCTCGAGTAGCCTTATCGCATCATGCCAAACTCCGACGATCTCCTCGCGCTCCTCGGGTCCCACACCCCCGCCCTCGGCCTGCTCGAGGATACTCTGCACTATGCGCTCGGTCTGCGCGGAGCTTTCGTCTATGTAGATGGGGAAGACGCGGGTCTCGTTCTCGTGATGGAGGTGGATACGGGTGGTGGTCTGCACGACCACGGTCGGGCCCTCCTTTTCGTGGACGACGTTGCGCATAGTCCCGTCGACGTCTTTCTCCGTGGCCTCGTAGACGAGCTTGCCGTCGGACTGCAGGACCCTTATGGTGAACTCAGCGTCTTCCGAGCCGGCCACCTCTTGGATATAGAGAACCTTGCCCTTGAGCTCCATATCGGTGCGGAAGAGCGCCTTGGCCGAGAGCCCGGACCTCTTTATGACCATCTCGGGGGGCACGAAGGAGAGCACCATGTCCCAGAGATAGTTCTTCCCCGCGGAGCTCTGGGCATGCGTGGACGGCTGAATCGTGTACCCAGCCATCGCCGAGACGGCGCACACGAAGGCGAGCCGCTTGTTCTTGGGCTCTCCGATGTGCCCGAGGCGCTGCATGTTCTGGGCAGCCTTCTTGAGGATATCGGGGCATTCGAGGAGGTGAATGGCCCTCTCGTAGCGCTCGGTGCCGGGCTCGGGAGCGAGGGTTTCATCTTGTGCGCCCCCGCCTTCATGATTTTCTTGCGCGGCGGCTTCTTCTGCCCTCTTCTCCGCCGCGGAGAGGGCCTTTCGGAGGTCGCTCACCTTGAGGTCGTGTGTCTTTGCGATGTCCTCCAGTACCGCCCTCCTCTCGCCGGGGTCTTCGAGGCGCATGATGAGAGGCAGCTCCCTCTCCTTGAAGTGTCTGTAGCGCCCCAGAAAGTCGCCCTCGGCGGGTGCCTCGGAGATAACCAAACCTAGGGCGTCCTTGGCTTGCTCCTTCAACCTTTCCAATACCTCGCGGGCTCCTTCTCCCTCGGCGGCGAACAGATCTGCCGTGTCCTTCATCTCTTTACTCATCGTTTGTTACCTTTCTCTCGTATTCTGGCGGGCACAGCAGTGCCTTGGGGAAAAGTTCCTCGACCCATCTGCGAGCAGCCTTCTCTCCTTCCTCATCGGCGTCGGGCAGGACGTAGAGTGGACCGGGAAACTGTCTCAGCTCCTTCAGCTGCTCCGCGTTGGGGTGGGTACCGCCGATAGCGGCGACGCCGTAGCCGAGTGCCGATAGAGCCAGGGCGTCAACGTAACCCTCGACTACGTACATCCCCTCCCGCACGCGGCCGGGTATGAAGAGCGGGCGATAGCCCAGAGGAAACAGTTCCTTATTCGGGAGCAGATACTTGCGGTCTGGGTCCTTCTCAAGCTTGCGTCGGACCAGCCCGTGCACCCGGCCCCGGTTCCAGAACGGGATGGTGGCCTCGGCGCCGCTGGCGCCGGCGCCGAGCAGGAACTTCTCCCGCAACCCCTCGCCGAAGCCGCGGCCCTCCCACCACTCAACCACGCTGGGATGCCGCGAGAGAGCCGCGTGATACCCTTGGGCTCGCGCGAGGTAGTCGGCCTCAAGGTTGCGGCGCCGTTCGGCTTTTTCCTTGGCTTCTGCGCTGACCGTTGGGACGTCGACGCCGAACTCTCGGGCCAAGTCCAGACCGGCCTCCATGCCGGGCTTGAGCCCCTTCACGGCGGACCACAGGTCCGTCACGTCGCCGTGCCACCTACACCCGTAGCAGAAAAACCTGCCTTCCGGGTAAACGTGGAAGCTCGGATGTTCGTCGTCATGTTCAGGGTGCGGGCAGCATCCGACGAAGGCACGCCCGGAGGCCTTGAGGTCCGTATAGCGGCCGGCGAGCTCAGCGAGGTCCACCCGCTCGCGCAGCTCCTCGAAAGGGCTCACGCCCGCTCCTTGCGCTGCTCTCGGCCCCTCCTGGGGCACCGGCTCCTCTCAGGGAGAGAAAGTGTGGCCCAGATTCGGGCTGTAGCACCTAGCTTGCAGAGGGATAGGTTCGGAACGGGACCTGCCCCTCCGTACAGGTTATCCTCCTGTACCATAAAGGTTGTCCTTTCTCGATTTCATCTCTGGCAGGATCGGATCGGGGACTTGGACTGAGGTCGGGTCTGCGTCAACAGACCCGACCTCCTCGGTTACTTCATCAATTCCGCTACTTTGGTGCCTAAAGCCTCGGCTAACCTCCTTATCGTTCGTGGATATGCCCCCCGGCGCCCAGCCTCTAGCTCCGACACTGTGCCTTTGCCGACGCCAGCAAGCTTGCTAAGCTCGTGCTGCGTCAGGCCAGACCTTTGCCGGGCCATTCGCAGGCCCGGGAGGAGGACACTTCTCCTCGTACTTCCCATCGTTTGTTCCTTCGAGGTCGCCTTCATAATCCGTGCTCCTGATCTCGGAGATGCCTTCACTTAACTAGGGGCCAAACGGTGCCCAAAGCGTCCTCAAGGAACATCATGCCGACGTGCAAAAGTCTCTTGGTGATGGGTTGATCTTGTCGGCGTCCAGATAGTTGCTTCATGGTAACGAGGGCGGCGTCCATTGCCTCTCCCACTCCGCGGCCCGGGCGTGGGCGTCCCACAGGACTCCTTCTATCCCAGCAGCGCATCGCTCCTTCACCTTCTGAAGGTCGGCGGGATCGTTCATCCCGTCTTCTGCGCCGGCGACGTTCTCCGCGAAGAGCCTCTCCAAGCCGGGTCGCATCTCAAGCATGACACGACGGTAGTAGGCGGCGTTGAACGAGTACGGGAGCGTGAAGTACGGAGACGTGAAGCTCCCACCCGAGAACCCCACGGGGTCGGGAGCGACGAGCTCCACGCCTTCCTCTTCGAGGAACTCGATCGCCTCCGCTAACGCGAACGGGTCGATGCTGAGGTGTGCGGGCGGGGTCATGCCATGGTCGATGTAGTATTTCTGGATGAAGTTTTCTCGTGATTCGGGCGAGAAGAAGACGGGCAATAACCTGCGAGGATGCAGCGTGTTAGCGCCCTCCGTGAGCGTGTGCCACATAAAGGCCGCAGGCCCACTGGTGCCCGGACGCACCTTCTTCCTTTCCTTCGCGAAGACGAAGAGCTCGGGCGCGATTAACAGCGCCTCGTCATGAGAGTTCGTCACTAATCTACCTTTTCTATCGAAATGTTTGGACCTGAGGTCGAAGCAAAGGAGGTCACGGTCGCGTTCAACAGCCGTGACCCTTTTGCTTCGACCAAACGCTAGTTCGTGTCTTCGTGTTCACCACTGGCAGCGGCGTCGAGAGACTCGATTTGTTGAACGTAGCTGTCTATCATGAGCTGGAACTCGTCCCAGTTGCTCCTGGCTTCCTCCCCGATCATTCGCCAGTAGTAGAGGAACTCACCCTGACTCATGCCGTCGGAGATCTTGACGAGCATGGGGACTTCCCTGTTGCGCGACTCTAGATCGGGATAGCCGATGATGTTGACCCCGTCCTCTTCGAGACCGGCCTCAATGGTGAGGCACCGACTAGCGATCTCCTCGAGTGACTGCTTCCGTTGTCTCTCATCGATCGACTCGTAGATTGTTGGGTCTAGCTGTATTCGGTCGTACACGACCTCTCTCCTTTCGATAGGGTTTACTGATCTTGACCGGCTGCTCTGAGTTCACCTCCTTTCATGCGTTTGTCGCCGGTTGAGCTGATCATGGGCGGTACTTTGTGGGGTAGCGGTTCTGCCTCCAAGAAGATGATCACGTCGCTTCGCACTATTCGGATCAGGCTAGACGTTGTAGCTGCGGATGGCGCCGGTCTCTATATAGCTTGTACGCTGTATATCTGCCGCACCTGAACGTGATCAGCCGACCTTTAAAGGCCCGCACTCGACCACCGACCTGGGCTCGAACAGGATCTCTAGCGCCTGGCGGATTTCCTGAACCACTGGGCTCACCGTTGCTCTCCTGGGATGTACCTGTGGGTCTCGAGCCACGCGCGCAGCTCCCTCCGACTCACCCTCAAACTACGCCCGATCTTCACCGCGGGGATGGTCCCGTCGGCTACCAGAGCATACGCTCGTCCGCGAGAAATCTTCAGTTCTGCGGCCATTTCCGGGATCCGGATGAATTCATCGTTCTCCACTCAGACCTCCTTTTTCGTGGGCTTGCCTGCGTGGTTTTTAAGGCCTCGATGAAGCCTTGCTAACCGAAATTCATTTGCAAATGAATTTCGGTGGTGCGTTAACTGAGTTGACCACTGATTAGATCAGCAGCTATAAATCCTCATGATGCCAATACCATCGTTGCGCAGAAGTGCAGCTTAGTCCAGGTCATCGTACGAGAGCAGTA
>DATDKO010000310.1:0-7030 GCA_036519935.1 Rubrobacter sp.
GGCCGTCTTGGGGAGAGCAAACCGAACTAGAAGAGGAGTAGGAAAATGGCTGCTCAAATTTCAGACCCATACGCAGCGGCGGCCCTTATCGAGAACCGTGGCGAGCTTAGGACAAACGTGGGCGGGACGCTGGCGCAAACAGACCTCAGTCCCCTTCGGCGCACAACCGAGGGGGAGGACCTAAAGCGCCGGTGTCTCGCGGAACAGGAACGAATCCGTAGATTAGAGGAGGAGCGCGCGGCTATCTTAGAGCGCGGGGATCCGGTGCCGCGCCTCTTGCTCGCCAACCTCCAGGAATCGAGGATCCACGCCGAAGAGTTGCGCATGTGGGGTCATCGGACGTTCGTGCGCGAGATCCGTGCGCTCATGGCGGAGTGCGCGGGGGGCTATGTGCAAAATGAACATGATGAATGATGAGATTTTTTGTTTCTCCCGGCTTCGGGGAAGGGGTAGCGATTGATAGGTGAGAAGGAAAGCAAGGGTAGGCCCCACGCGACGGGGACGCCGCCCAGGACCTCGCCCGAGAGCTGGCGGACCTAGCCGCACAGCTCGCTTGCCTGAAGGGCGAGGCCAACGCCTGGCTCTCCGGCGAGACCGCGACGCGCAAGAAGCCTTTTCTACGAGTTAAGAAGGCGAGACGGAAGCCGATGCGACCTCTTGTTACTGGCTCTGCAACAAGGAATCACGGTGTAGTAGAGTAACCTTGCGAAAAGGCGAAAGGGGACCGGGTGGAACAAAAGATGCAGATATGGGATATGACCGCCAGCGAGGTGCGGACTCGAATCCGTGAGGGGGAACATTTAGGACCAACCTCCGGCGTCGCGCGGGGGCACGTACAGGCGAACCTCGTGATTCTCCCTAGCGAGTACGCTTTCGACTTCTTAAAGTTCTGTGTGCGAAACCTGAAGCCGTGCCCGGTCCTGGAGGTCACAGATGTGGGTTCTCCGGAACCTTCGGTGGTGGCTCCGGGCGCAGACTTGCGGGTGGACCTTCCCAAGTACCGCGTCTACGAAAATGGTCAGCTCGTCGATGAGCCCACGGACATACGGTCGTACTGGCGGGATGACCTGGTGTCGTTCCTGCTGGGGTGCAGTTTTACCTTTGAAACCGCGTTACTTGCTGCAGGCTTGCATATGGCGCACATCGACCAGGGCCGGAACGTCCCTATGTACACAACCAACCGTGATTGTGTCCCATCGAGGGCCTTCGCCGGACCGCTGGTCGTAAGCATGCGTCCGTTCCGTGGAGAAGAGGTCTCTCTGGCGGTGACCATCTCTGCTCGATACCCGATGATGCATGGAGCTCCGGTACACGTTGGAAGTCCGGAGGCTCTAGGCGTAAGCGATCTGCAAACCCCGGACTTTGGCGATCCCATCTCGATCGCGGAAGCTCAAACACCCGTGTTCTGGGCCTGCGGTGTGACGCCCCAAGCAGCGGCCAAGCAGGCCAAACCTGCCTTGATGATCACCCACAGTCCCGGCCATATGTTCGTTACCGATCGCTTGGATGCGGAGTACGAAATCTGACGGATCCTCCAAGACTTGCAGGATTATCCGGGCAGGTCAAGGTTCAATCGGATGTTGCTCTTCGTCGCTATCGCGGCTTTGCAAGCTGAACAGAGATCTCAGAGCCACACCACTGCAAGATGTCTAGTGAGAAATGGTCCGAAGCAGCAATAGTCTCTATACTGATTGGGCAGGGGAACGGGAGACAGCATGGATAGAGGAGAGCCGTGGAATCACACGAGCAAGCGGTAGCACAAGCGGTACCACAGGTAGAAGAAACGTCGATACGGAAGGCCATCATCGGTGCCGGGATGGGCAACTGCGTGGAATGGTTCGATTTCGCCGTCTACGGTTTTCTCGCTACGTACATCGCTGCTAATTTCTTTCCATCCGACAACCCGACCGCCAGCCTGCTCGCCACCTTCGCAGTCTTCGGCGCGGCTTTCTTCGTGCGTCCTTTAGGCGGGCTCGTCTTCGGACCTATAGGCGACAAGCTCGGGCGGCAGCGCGTCCTGGCCCTCGTCATCATCCTCATGTCGGCCGCCAGCTTTGCGATCGGGCTGCTGCCGACCTACGCCACCATAGGGATCTGGGCGCCGATTTTGCTCGTCTTCCTGAGATTGTTGCAAGGTTTTTCCGTGGGCGGCGAGTACGGCGGCGCGGGTTCGTTTGTCGCAGAGTACTCACCGGACGAGCGCAGAGGATACATGGTGAGTTGGCTGATGTTTTCGACGCTCATCGGGTTCCTTATGGGCTCGGTGGTGGTGACGGCGCTGTCGGCCCTCATCTCTGAGGACGCCATGAGCTCCTGGGGCTGGCGCATCCCCTTCTTGATAGCGGGACCGCTAGGCATCGTCGGGCTCTACATAAGGCTGAGGTTGGAGGAAACCCCCGAGTTCAGAGCCCTGGAGACCACCGGCGAAGTCGCCCAGGCCCCCTTGAAGGAGGCCTTCGTGGAGAACTGGAGGCAGATCCTCCAGGTCGCGGGGATCGCCATCATCCATAACGTGGGTTTCTACATGGTTTTTACCTATATGCCGACTTACTTCTCCACAGAGCTCGGTTTCGGGCAGACCGCCTCCTTCGTGTCCATCGTGCTGGCCGGGCTCACCGGGCTGGTGCTCGTCCCACCTCTGGGCGCGCTCTCTGATCGCGTCGGACGCAAGCCCTTGCTACTGACGGCATGCGCCTGTTTCGCGTTGCTCACTTACCCCCTCTTCGTGCTCATGAACACGGGCAATCTGGTGGCCGCCATCCTGGCGCACCTGGCACTCGCGGTCATAGAGGCCATCTTCATAAGCACGTCCATCGCGGTGATGACCGAACTCTTCCCCACGCGCGTGCGCTACGGCGGCTACTCCATAGGCTACAACTTCTCGGTGGCGATCTTCGGGGGGAGCGCGCCGTTCCTGGCGACCTGGCTGATCTCCGTAACCGGTAACCCCCTCTCGCCCGCTTTCTACGTGATATTCGCCGCCGTGGCGACGCTCCTCACGGTCTTGACGGTCAGAGAGACAGCCCGAACCGATCTCCTGAAGACGCAGCTACATCTCGAAGAGGTGGCACGTTGATGGCACCAACACGCCTCGGGGTTGACGTGGGCGGTACGTTCACCGACCTCGTGGCGCTCTCCGAGGGAGGAGTGACCACGTCGAAGGTTCCTTCGACGCCGCGAGACCAGTCTATAGGCGTGATGAACGCCATAGGTGCCTCGGGGGTGGAGGCCGGTGCTCTGGACGCCCTGGCCCACGGCATGACCGTCGCGACCAACGCCCTGCTCGAGCGCCGCGGCGCGCGGATGGCGCTAGTGACGACGGAGGGCTTCCGGGATGTGCTGGAGATCGCGCGCCAGACCCGCCCCTCCCTTTATGACCTCACCCAGGATAGGCCCCCCACCCTGGTCCTGCGCGACTTGCGCTTCACGCTCAAGGAGAGGATGGGCTCGGAAGGCGAACTCTCACCGCTCGACGAAGCCGGTCTTAAAGACGTGCTCTCCGCCATCGAAGAAGCGGAGGTGGAAGCCGTCGCCGTATGCCTACTCTTCGCGTTCATGCATCCGGAGCACGAAAGAAGGGTCGGCGAGGCGCTAAGGGAGGCGCTCCCCAGCGTGCACGTCTCGCTCTCTAGCGAGGTGCTGCCCGAGTTCAGGGAGTACGAGCGATTCTCCACGACCGCCGCCGACGCGTACCTGGCCCCCAAGCTCGCCGCCTATCTAAAGAATTTGGCCGGCAAGGTGGAGGATGCCGGCATGCCGACCCCCCTGATCATGCAGTCCGCGGGCGGGGTGGTTGGGATAGAAGACGCAGTGAACAACGCCTCCGCCATCGTCCTCTCGGGCCCGGCCGGTGGGGTCGTGGGCGCGGCTTACGTCGGAACCCTCAGCGGCTACCGGGATCTTCTAACTTTCGATATGGGCGGGACGAGCACGGACGTGGCGCCAATCATCGGTGGCGAGGCGCAGACGACCACGGAGACGGTGATAGCGGGCGTGCCGATCAGGGTTCCCATGGTGGACGTGCACACGGTGAGCGCCGGCGGGGGCTCCATCGCCTGGGCGGACGCGGGCGGGGCTCTACGCGTCGGGCCCCACTCGGCAGGCGCCGAGCCCGGTCCCGCCGGATACAACAAGGGCGGCCAAGAGCCGGCCGTCACCGACGCGAATCTGTTTCTCGGATACCTCGCGGATCGGGCGGAGCTCGGCGGCGAGGTGGTGCTGCGCCGCGAACTTTCTGAGGAGGCCCTCCAGAAGCTGGGCAATAAGGTGGGCCTTAACGCTCTCGAGACTGCTTTAGGGATCGTGCGGGTGGCCGACGCGGAGATGGTGCGGGCGCTACGCGTGATCAGCGTCGAGCGCGGCCTCGACCCCCGGGAGTTCGCCCTCCTGGCCTTCGGTGGGGCCGGGGGCATGCACGCTTGCCGGCTCGCCGAAGAACTCGGCATGAGGACCGTGCTCGTCCCCCGAGCGGGAGGGGTCCTGAGCGCGCTCGGGCTTGCGATCTCCGACCTCAGGCGGGACTACGTGAGCCCTTACCTCGCGGACCTCGCGGACGTGAACGTCAGGGAGCTCAAGGAGCTCTTCGAAGGCATGGAGGGCACGGCCGCCAAAGACCTGGAAGGGCCACGACACACCCGCCGGGCGGACCTGCGCTACAGGGGACAGTCCTTCGAACTCACGGTCGAGGCCGAGAAGCCCCTGGAGATAGACAAGCTGGAGGAGAGCTTCCACGCAGTACACGAGCGGCGATACGGCTACCGGATGGAGGACGAACCCGTAGAGCTGGTGAACCTGCGCCTCATCGCCACCGTACCGGTGGACAAACCGGAACTGAGAGAGTCTCCAGCGAAGGGCGAGGCCGAGTCCGGACGCCGGGAGGCCAACTTCGACGGCGAGTGGCAGGAGGTGCCGATCCTGGACCGCGAGCGGATGGGCAAAGGTTCGGAGGTCGTCGGACCGGCGATAGTGGAGTTCAGGGAGGCGACCTGCGTCGTAAGGCCCGGCTGGCAGGGCCTGGTGGACGGCGTGGGCACGCTCGTATTGGAGAAGGAATGAAGACCAGAGAACGACTAGATCCCGTAACCCTCTCGGTGCTGACGAGCGCCTTGGCGGGAATAGCCGAGGAGATGGGGGCGGTCCTGATCCGGGGCGCCTACTCCTCGAACATAAAAGAGCGGCGCGACTGCTCGACGGCGCTGTTCGACGGTAGGGGCAGGATGGTCGCCCAGGCCGAGCACATCCCGGTGCACCTGGGGGCGATGCCCGAGGCGGTGGCGGCGATCATGCGCCACGATCCTAGGCCCGGTGACGTCTTCGCGATAAACGACCCCTACTCCGGGGGCACGCACCTGCCGGACATAACGCTCGTCTCGCCGGTGGCCCCTAAAGGCGAGATCATCGGCTACGCGGTCACGAGGGCGCACCACTCCGACGTGGGCGGGATGCGCCCCGGCTCGATGCCCAGCGACTCGCGCGAGATCTACCAGGAGGGCATCATCATCCCGCCGCTCAGGCTGGTCAGGGGCGGCGAGTACGTAGACGACATTCTGGACTTTATCCTCGCCAACGTGCGCACCCCCGAGATCCGGCGCGGGGACCTCCGCGCCCAGATAGCGGCCAACCGCATCGCCGAAGAGCGGGTGGGCGAGCTCATCGAACGCCGCGGGAAAGAGATCGTGCTCGCCGCCTTCGACGAGGTCATCGCCTACACCGAGAGGCGCACCCGCGAGGCGATCCGGGAGCTCCCGGACGGCGTCTACCGCGCCGAGGACTTCCTCGAGGGCGACGGCACGGTAGAAGACGAGGACATCCCCATCCGGGCGAAGGTGAGGATAAAGGACGACTCGATAACCATAGACTTCGCCGGCACCGCCGACTCCGTGCGGGGCAACGTCAACTGTCCGCTGCCGGTGACGCGCTCGGCGTGCTACTTCGCCCTGCGCGTACTCTTACCCAAGGACATGCCCGCAAACGCAGGCACCTACGCGCCGCTGGAGATACGCGCCCCGGAAGGCAGCCTCGTGAACGCCAAGAGCCCTTCGGCCGTCGTGGCCGGGAACGTCGAGACCAGCAACCGCATCGCGGACGTCGTTCTCGCCGCACTCTCCGAGGCCGCCTCGCTGCCCGCGCAGGGCCAGGGGACGATGAACAACACGATCATCGGCGGCCCGGGCTGGACCTACTACGAGACCATCGGTGGCGGCCAGGGAGCAAGTGAGAAAGGCCCCGGTCCCTCCGGCGTCCACGTCGGGATGAGCAACACCCTCAACACCCCGATAGAGGCCTTCGAGCTCGAATACCCGATGCGCGTCGAACGCTACGAGCTCCTCTACGGCTCCGGCGGAGAGGGCAAGCACCGGGGCGGCGACGGCATAGTTCGCTCCGTGCGGGTACTGGAGCCCGCCAGCCTCTCCTTGCTCACCGACCGCCGGCGCCACCCGCCACGCGGAGCGAACGGCGGGGGACCGGGGAAAGTGGGCGGGAACTTCCTCAACGAGGAGAAGTTGCCGCCGAAGGTCAGCCGGGAGCTCAAGGCCGGAGACGTCGTTACGGTCCGCACGCCGGGCGGCGGCGGGTATGGACGAGCCGAAGAGTAAGCTCCGAACCGGACGGCGTTCTCGCGTTTACGGGCGTGTCGTCTTGCGGGTCGGCGGACCCGCTAGCCTAGAGAGCGGGGCATCCGGAGCAAACAACCAAGGAGGAGACACAAGGGCTGGACCATCCAGATTACGGCCAGGGGCAGGAGGTAGCCCCACCCCTCTATTCACCCAACCTCGTAGAAGGTGAATTCTCCGAAGTTCATCTAGCGCGTGTAGGTCCCTGCAGCTCCACTCCCCGACCAGCCCCCTGCAGGTAGCCCAACGCTATCCACGCCACCCCGTAGGGCACCGCGCACCACGCCCGGGCAGTCTCAGTGTCAAACAAAAAGAACGTCAGCGAGCCAACTATGAGCACTATTGCCCCCCAGCGGGGAAGCACGCTCGTAAGCAGAGCAGCCGCACCCACCAATAGCGAGGCAACCATCAGGGCG
>DATDKO010000311.1:0-11230 GCA_036519935.1 Rubrobacter sp.
TCGCCAAGGGCGAGTCCCTTATCGACACTGTGGTCACCCTCGACCGCCTCGGGGCCGACGCGATCGTACTGCGGCATCAGGCCTCGGGAGCGGCGGCCCTCGCCTCCCGTCACACCTCGGCGCCCGTGATCAACGCCGGCGACGGGTGCGGCCAGCACCCGACCCAGGCCCTCCTCGATCTCTACGCCCTGTGCGAGGCGCTGGGCGGCCTGGAGGGGCTCCAGGGACGCCGCGCCGCCATCGTCGGCGACGTACTGCACAGCAGGGTGGCGCGCAGCGTCATACCGGCCTTTTTGCAAGCAGGGATGGAAGTTGCCCTAGTGGCCCCCAGGACGCTCCTGCCGCCGGACGGAGGTGCCTTTGACCTGCCCGTGCTCTCCTCCGTGGACGAGGCGCTCGAGTGGAGCGCAGACGTTCTCTACATGCTGCGACTACAGAAAGAGAGGATGACTGGCGCGCGGATACCCTCAGTCGCCGAGTACGCCAGGTTTTACAGTGTGTCGCGGCGCCACCTGGAGAGCGGCGCGCTGGTCATGCACCCTGGCCCGGTCAACAGGGGAGTGGAGATCTCGGGCGACGTCGTACTCGACGCCTCGTCGCTGATCCCCGACCAGGTCGCCTCCGGCGTCTGTGTCCGTTCGGCCGTACTCGCCCTCTCGACGGGCGCCGCCCAGAGCATCGCCGCCTGATGGTCGGGGACAGCTACTCCGGGGAACTGGTCATTCGTCACCCCCACGTGTTCGACCCCGCTACGGGCCTCGACGGGATCATGGACGTACGCCTCTCATCGGGCCGTATCGCGGAGGTCGGCGAAGGCCTGCGCGGGCCACGCGAGTTGGACGCAGATGGCCTGCACCTGTTCCCCGGCTTCGTCGACATCCACGCCCACTGGCGTACGCCGGGGCGCGAGGACGAGGAGGATATCCAGAGCGGCTCGGCCGCTGCAGCAGCCGGGGGCTTCACGGGCGTCGTCATGATGCCGAACACGGATCCCATCGTCGACCGCCCCGTCGTGGTAAGCGGTCTAGTCAGCCGGGTGGAGCGGGAGTCGAGAGTGCGGGCGCGCGTCTCAGCGGCCCTCCACGTCGGGCTCGCTGGCGAGAGGCTGACGGAGATGCGCCTCCTCAAGCAGGCGGGGGCATTCTGCGTCTCCGACGACGGCCTGGGAACGGCTTCGGCGGGCGTCCTCAGGAACGGCATGCTCTACGCCCGTTCGGCGCAGCTGCCCGTGATCCTGCACTGCGAAGATCACACGCTAGCGACGGGCGTCGTGCACGACGGGGTGGCCGCCTCACTTGCCGGACTTCCAGGCTCTCCGGCCAGCGCGGAGGATGCAGCCACGGCTACGGCCCTCATTCTCGCCGCCGAGACGGGGGCCAAGGTGCACATAACGCACGTCTCCACAGCTCTCTCGGCCGCCCTCGTCGGCTTCTTACGGGGCAGGGCCGACGTCACCGCCGACACGACACCCCACCACCTAACTCTGACAGAAGATCTCGTCTCGACGCTCGAAGGGCTCTACCGCGTCAACCCGCCGCTCAGGCCCGAGCACGACCGCGCCGGCCTCGAGCTGGCCGTTCGCGACGGCGTCCTCGACTTCGTGGCGACAGACCACGCGCCCCACGCCTCGGAAGAGAAAGAGTTGCCAATAGAAGAGGCCGCGCCAGGGTTCCTCGGCCACGAGACGGCCTTCGCCGCGCTATATACCGATCTGGTCCTCGGCAGCAGGCTCTCGCTGAAACGCCTCGTCGAAGCGATGAGCTGCGCCCCGGGCCGCTGGGTCGGTACAGGAGGCAGCCTGGCCGTCGGCGCGCCGGCAGATCTCACGCTCGTCGACCTTTCGGAGGAGTGGACGGTAGGGAGGGGTACGCTCGTCAGCCGCTCGTCCAACTCCCCCTATCTCGGACGGACGCTGAAGGGCAGGGTCGTGGGTACTATAGTTGGTGGAGAGCCGGTACACGACAGAACTGGAGCAAAGTTTGGTGCACGTGCGTAACGGAAGGCAGAGCCAGGGGCGGTGCAGGGCAACGCTGGTTCTCGAGGATGGGGCGGCCTTCCAGGGATGGAGCTTCGCCGGCGACGGCGAGGTCGCCGGTGAGGTAGTCTTCACGACGAGCATGGTCGGCTACCAGGAGACCATCACGGACCCTTCTTACAGGGGTCAGATCTTGCTCTTCACCTACCCGCTCATCGGCAACTACGGTGTGATCCCCGGCGACGACGAGTCACGCAAGGTCCAGGCAGCCGCCGTCCTTGTCCGCGAGTATACGCCACACCCGAGCAACTGGGCGAGCGAGCGTTCCCTCGCAGATCTGCTCGACGAGTGTGCTGTCCTCGGCGTGGAAGGTATGGATACCCGCGCCCTGACGCAGCACCTCAGGGACAGGGGCGCGATGCGCGGTGTGATCTCGACCTCGGAATCAGAGCGTAACGTCCTGCGCGAGAAAGCCAACGCCCACCCTTCGATGGTCGGCCTAGACCTCGCCTCGACGAGCTCGGAGCTTACTGAACCCACGCAGCTTCCCGCCTTCGGCGAGGAACGCTGCCTCGTCGTCGCCATCGACTACGGGGTGAAGGATTCTATCTACAGGGAGCTCCGTAGCAGGGGCGCTTCTGTACTCGCTATGCCTGGCTCCGCCACCTCTGAGGAGATTCTCGCTGCTGAGCCAGACGGCCTCTTCCTCTCCAACGGTCCTGGCGACCCGGCCGCCCTCGGAGCGGCGGTCGACACCCTGCATCCGCTGCTCGGTGAGGTCCCGACGTTCGGGATCTGCCTCGGACACCAGCTCCTCGGGCTCGCCCTCGGTTGCGAGACCTACAAGCTGCCCTTCGGCCACCACGGCGCGAACCATCCCGTCAGGAACCTGAAGACGGGACGCATCGAAATAACGAGCCAGAACCACGGCTTCGCCGTAAGCGAGGTTTCACTCTCGGACGGCGTCGAGCTGACCCACCGCAACCTCTACGACGGCACCGTCGAGGGCATAGCAAGCCCGGGGAAGAGAGCCTGGAGCGTGCAGTACCATCCCGAATCGAGCCCGGGCCCGAGGGACTCGGGCTACCTCTTCGAAGAGTTCGTAGACAGTATCTCAGAGAGGGCCCAGGTCTAGCGTGCCGCGGCGCGACGATATCGCGAGCGTCCTGATCATCGGCTCTGGTCCGATCGTGATCGGGCAGGCCGCAGAGTTCGACTACTCGGGCACCCAGGCTTGCCACGCCTTGCGCGAGGAGGGTTACCGCGTAATCCTCGTAAACTCCAACCCGGCGACCATAATGACTGACCCTGAGGTCGCGGACGCAACCTACGTCGAGCCCCTGACGGCCGAAACCGTCACAGAGATACTGCGCCGCGAGCGGCCCGACGCGCTGCTCCCCACCCTGGGAGGCCAGACCGCCCTCAACCTCGCCGTCGAACTCAACGAGGCGGGCGTCCTCGACGAGACAGGCGTCGAGCTCCTGGGAGCGTCCATCCCGTCGATCCGTAAAGCCGAGGACCGCAACCTCTTCTCCCAGGCCATGCGCCGAATCGGCCTGAACGTACCCCCCAGCCGCACGGTTCGCAGCCTGGCCGAAGCCGAGGAGCTCGCAGCGGAGATCGGCCTCCCACTTATAATCCGCCCCAGCTTCACCCTCGGCGGCAAAGGAGGCGCCACTGCCACCGACCACCGCGAACTTCGCCGAGCCGTCATCGACGGCCTCGACGCTAGCCCCGTGGGGAGCGCCCTCGTGGAAAAGAGCGTCGCGGGCTGGAAGGAGTTCGAGCTCGAGGTCATGCGCGACCTCGCCGATAACGTAGTCGTGATCTGCTCCATAGAGAACGTAGACCCCATGGGCGTCCACACAGGCGACTCCATAACCGTGGCCCCCGCCCAAACCCTCTCAGACCGCCAGTACCAGACCCTCCGTTCCGCATCTTTACGCATAATACGGGAGATCGGGGTTTCTACTGGGGGGTCCAACATCCAGTTTGCGGTCGACCCAAAGAGTGACGAGTACTACGTGATCGAGATGAACCCGCGGGTGAGCCGTTCGAGCGCGCTGGCGAGCAAGGCTACGGGGTTTCCGATAGCGAAGATAGCGGCCAAGCTGGCGGTGGGGTACTCGCTCGATGAGATCCCGAACGACATTACGCGTGCGACGCCTGCCTCGTTCGAGCCTGCGCTGGACTACGTGGTTACTAAAGTACCCCGCTTCGCGTTCGAGAAGTTCCCGGGCGCTGTGCCAAGGCTCACGACCAGGATGCACTCGGTGGGCGAGGTCATGGCGATAGGGAGGACGTTCACGGAGAGCCTGATGAAGGCTATGGCATCGTTGGAGGTGGACCCCCAGGACGTCTATGCCGGCCTCGACGATCCCAGCCCATACCGCGTATTCGCCATCTTCGATGCCCTGCGCGCCGGGATGGATATACCCGAGATCTTCGAACGTACCTCCATTGACCCTTTCTTCATCGCTTCCATAGCCAGGATCGTGGCTGCTGAAGGCTCCGTCTCTGTGCCGTTCGGTGTGGAGGACCTTCGCGAGCTCAAGAGGTTCGGATTGACCGACGAGACCATCGCAATGGCTTCGGAGACTTCGGTCGAGGTTGTACGGGGTGTGAGGCGGGCCCTCGGTGTCTCGCCGACGTACAAGTCCGTCGATACCTGCGCCGGTGAGTTCCCTGCGCGCACGCCGTACTACTACTCCACTTACGAGGAGGAGGACGAGGTCAGGCGCGAGGAGAACGCCTCCGTCGTCGTTCTCGGCAGCGGCCCCAACCGCATCGGCCAGGGCATCGAGTTCGACTACGCCTGTGTCCACGCCAGCTACGCCCTTGAAGAGAGCGGATACGACGCAGTCATGGTCAACTCCAACCCGGAGACCGTCTCCACCGACTACGACACCTCTACACGTCTCTACTTCGAGCCGCTCACCGCAGAACACGTGCTAGAGGTCATAAAGCGCGAGGAGCCCGAAGGGGTCATCCTGCAGTTCGGCGGCCAGAGTCCCCTGAAGCTCGCGCACGAGCTGGAAGAGGCGGGAGTGCCAATCCTCGGCACCTCGCCCGACGCCATAGACCTTGCGGAAGACCGCTCCAGGTTCGGACGCCTCCTGGCAGAGCTCGGCATCCCGCACCCAAGGTTCGGGACCGCATCGACGGCCGAGGAGGCAAGGGAGGTGGCGCGTGAGATCGGCTATCCGGTCGTCGTGAGGCCTTCTTACGTCCTTGGCGGGCGCAGGATGGAGATCGTCTACAGCGACGATGACCTCGACCTCTACCTCAGGACAAGCGCGGGCGCAAGCCCTGGACACCCTACCCTCATCGACAAGTTTATGGAGGACTACACAGAGGTCGACGTGGACGCGGTCTCGGACGGGGAGGAGGTCTACGTCGGCGGCATCATAGAGCACGTCGAAGAGGCCGGTGTACATTCAGGCGACTCCTCATGCGTGACGCCCCCGATCACCATCCACCGGGGGTTATTACAGAGGATCGAAGACTATACCAGGCGGTTGGCCCTCTCCGTCGGAGTGATCGGGCTTATGAACGTGCAGTTCGTCGTGAGGGGTGACGATGTGCTCGTGATCGAGTGCAACCCCCGTGCCTCGCGTACCGTGCCTTTCATCTCCAAAGCGACGGGCGTGCCGCTGGCCAAGATAGCTACCCGGGTCCTCCTCGGAGAGAAGCTCGGGGATATGTCTCTACGGGCTTCCACCAACGGGCATTTCTCCGTCAAGGCGCCTGTCTTCCCGTTCGACAGGTTCGCAGACGTCGACCCACTGCTCGGGCCCGAGATGCGTTCTACCGGTGAGGCAATGGGGATAGATCGCACCTTCGGCGGGGCCTTCGCAAAGGCGCTAACGGCGGCGGGGCAGGAGCTTCCCGTCTCGGGGAGGGTCTACATCTCCGTCGCCAACAGGGAGAAGCGGGCCGTCGTGCTCATAGCCAGGGCCTTCGCCGACCTGGGGTTCGAGATCTCCGCGAGCGAGGGGACGGCCGAGGTGCTCAAGAACAACGGGCTGCCGGTCATGATCGTGCCCAAGATAGGGGAGCTCGGAGAGGATGTTCTGGGCCTCATAGAAGCTGGTGGGGTAGATCTGATCGTGAACACTCCCTGGGGTCGCGGGCCGCGCACTGACGGGTACCTGATCCGGCGCCGGGCTCTCATGCACGGGGTCCCCTGTATTACCACCCTCGCAGGGGCCGCGGCCGCCATACAGGGCATAGAAGCCAGGGTCCGCGGCGGCACCAGGCGCGTGAACTCGCTCCAGGGCCTATACGCGGCGAGAGCATGAAGTTCTACAGCGTCAAGGTCGAAGAGCGTGAGGAACTCGGCTCCTACACCCTGCTCAAATACCGCTGGACCGATGGACCCGTAGAACCGGGGCAGTTCGTGATGGCGAGGGCAGCCGGTTACCCCGCGACCCTCGACCCATTCCTCGCCCGCCCCTTCTCCTTCTACGATTATGACGGGAGAATGGCGAGCCTCCTCTTCGAGGTGCGGGGCCGCGGTACTATCCTCCTGGATCTCGCATCCACCATAGAGGTAACAGCCCCTCTCGGAAAGGGCTTCCGTATCGAGCCAGGTCTGGGGCGGGCAGCCCTTCTGGGAGGCGGCATAGGCGTCGCGCCGCTCAAGATCCTCGGCCGCCGCCTGCACGCCATGGGCGTTTCCTACGACATCTACCTCGGGTTCGCCGACGCAAGACCGGCGGCTGTCGCCAGGGAGTTCCCAGGCGCAGGAGTGGCGACGATGGACGGCTCGGCAGGGACGCACGGGACCGTGCTCGACGCCCCAGACTCCCTCGAAGGGTACGGGGCGGTCTACGCCTGCGGGCCCAACGCTATGTTGGCCGCGGTCAAGCGCGCGGCAAGGGAGAACAGGCTATGCCAGCTCTCCGTAGAGGAGAGGATGGGGTGCGGGAACGGCTCGTGCAACGGGTGCGTGGTCCCCGTGCGCGGAGGCGGCTACATCAGGTCCTGCATCGAGGGACCCGTCTTCCATTCGGATGTTCTGGCGTGGTAGTGCGCGAGCAAAAGGACGGTGTCGATCTCGCGGTCGAGCTCTGCGGGCTCCCGCTGCGGACCCCGCTGATACCGGCTTCCGGAACACTCTCCAAAGAAGCCCTGGGCGAGGTCGAAGGCGTCTACGGGGCGATGCTGCCGAAGACGACCACACCGGCCGCAAGGGCCGGCAATCCACCGCCCCGCATCGCCGAGACCCCGGCAGGAATGGTCAACTCTATCGGCCTCCAGAACCCGGGTGTACACGGTTTCTTGCAGGGACTGGACGCGTTCGACCTAGGCATACCTATCCTCGTCTCCGTGGCCGGCGACACCGTCGACGAGTTCGCCCTCCTCTGCGAGATCCTCGCCGGAGACGATCGCGTCTTCGCCGTCGAACTGAACCTCTCCTGCCCGAACGTGGAGTGCGGTGGCCTGGCCTTCTGCGCAGGACCCGCTTCCGTAGAAGAAGTCGTCGCCGCCTGCCGCGCCGCCGTGCCTGGTAAACCCATTCTCGCGAAGCTCACCAACGAAGGTGTCGTGGAGAACGCCCGCGCCGCCGAGTCGGCAGGGGCGGACGCGCTTACGGTCATAAACACCATCCCCGCGCTCACCGTAGACGCCCGAGCCCGCAAGGTTCTGGTACGGGGCGGCCTCTCAGGCCCCGCGATAAAGCCCGTAGCACTCCGGGCCGTATACGAAGTATCAGGCGTGGTGAACGTACCCGTGATAGGTAGCGGGGGCGTGGTTAGCGGGACGGATGTGGCCGAGTTCATGCTCGCTGGAGCGACGGCTGTCCAGGTAGGCACAGCGAGCTTCGTCAGGGACCCGCGCGAGATCCTCGACGAGTTCACAGCCTACCTGAGAGAAAGCGGTCTGGGTGCGGCAGAGCTGACGGGAGCCTTACGTAGCGTTCGTTCCGCGGTGACGTAGCAGCGCCGGGCAAGGAGGTTAGACCGAGCGCCTTCCGGCGATGATATACTAACTCGTTGATGTTGAGGCGGGCACCAGAACGGACGGCTGACGAACGCAGGGACGCGCTCGAGGAGGCCAACAGGGTACGCTTCGCCAGGGCCGCGACCAAGCGTGACCTCAAGAGCGGACGGTTGGGCATCTACGACCTTCTCATGGACCCTTCCGAAGAGTTGAGGGGCGCCAAGGTCGAGGAGATGCTTCTCGCTGTCAAAGGTATGGGCCGCATCAAAGTCACGCGGGTTATGAGGGACGCCGGCATAAGCCGCTCCAAGACCCTCGTAGGGCTCACTCACGGGCAGAGGGACCGTTTGATCAGGGCTCTAGGGTGCGAGGAAGGCTGATCGTTGTCTCCGGCCCCTCCGGAGCAGGAAAGTCGACCCTGATAAGAGCCTCTCTGGAGGAGGTGCCAGAGTTGGCATACTCCGTCTCGGCGACGACCCGGAGGCCGCGTCCCGGCGAAGTCGATGGTAGAGACTACATCTTCCTCTCCCGCCGGGAGTTCGAGCGTTGGATCCAGGAGGGCCGCTTTTTGGAGTGGGCCGAATACTCTGGTAACCTCTACGGGACGCCGGAGCGGAAGGTCGAAGAGTTTCTGAACGAGGGAAAGTCCGTGATCCTCGAGTTGGAGCTCCAGGGCGCGAGGCAGGTCAGGGTAAAACGTCCCGATGCCGTGATGGTTTTCGTCCGCGCGCCCTCGCTGGAGGAGACCCGCCGCAGGCTCACGGGTAGGGCTACCGAGTCGGAAGCGGCCCTGGAGAGCCGGCTGGCGACCGCCGTAGGGGAGGTCGCGGCTAGGGATGAGTTCGACCACGAGGTCATAAACGAGAACCGGGAGCGGGCCCGCAAGGACATGATCGAGAAGATGGAGTCGATAGTAAGAGGAGGCAAAGATGCTGCACGACCTTAAGATAGACGAGCTTCTGGACAAAGTGGACTCACGTTACGGCCTCGCTGTAGCGAGCGCTAAGAGGGCGCGCCAGATCAACGAATACACCTCGACCCTGGGCCTCAATGGTACCCTAGGCATCCCTGGCCCGCAGGTCCATACCCGATCCCAGCATCCGCTGACCATCGCTATCGAGGAGTTGCGCCAGGACAAGCTGGACGTCTCCTTCAGGCAGCCCGCGGAGGACATGGACGAAGAAATCGGGGCTGCTGATGCCGATGACTTCATCAGCCCGCCCGCCGGCCCTGGCGTCCCCCAGCAGACTGATGTCGACTCGGGCGCCCCGGGCGACGAGGGCGCAGCCTGAGACAAGGGCACAAACCTTAACACGTTGATCCTTCTCTCTGTCGGAGCTTCTCCGGGGGCCCTGGCGATGCCCGCTGTGGCCAGCGAGATAGCTGAGACAGGCAACAGGGTGGAGGTGATCCTCGGCCAGAGAGCCCGTCGCTTCGTCGGCCCCGCAGCATTCCGTGATGTAGACCTGGTAGACGATCCCTCAGAAACGCTTGAGGCTGTGCTCTTCGCCCCAGCACCCGCGGATACTCTGGCCAGGCTCGCCCGCGGTATGGACAGTCGCTTCTGGGCAAGCAAAGTCGTGGCCATTGATCTCGACGCCGGCACGGCAGGCCACGCCGCCGTGCGAGAGAACCTAAATCTTCTGCGAGAAGATGGCTACCGCATCATAGAGGGACAGGACGGCGGCATGGCCTCCACGGGAGAGATCGTCGCGGGGCTACTCGGTAGTCTCGGCGGCCCGATGAGCGGGCTGCGGCTGCTCGTGACCGCTGGCGGCACCAGGGAGCCTATAGACAGCGTGCGTTTTATCGGGAATCGCTCCTCGGGGAAGATGGGGCTCGCAGTGGCCCGCGAAGCTTTGCGGCTCGGCGCCTCGGTTACCGTAGTGGCCGCCAACGTAGATACGGTCGAGCCGGGGACCAGATACCATACGGTCGAGACCGTGGAAGAACTGCACGGGACTGTACTCGATCTGGCCGCTGGAGCGGACGCGCTCGTCATGGCCGCAGCGGTCTCGGACTTCACGCCGGCCTCGCAGGTAAGGGAGAAGATCCGGCGCAGCTCAGGGACGACGAGCCTGGAGCTTGCCCCCACGGCCGACATACTCGAGGCCGCCAGGGAGCGGTATCCCGACCTCTTTGTGGTAGGATTCGCGGCGACTCACGGGGACCCCTTGGCCGACGCCCGCGAGAAGCTCGCACGAAAGGGAGCGGACCTCGTGGTGGGCAACGATATCTCCAGAGAAGGCGTAGGATTCGGCGCCGCCGAGAACGAGGTCTACGTCGTCGGACGCGAGAAGGAGCGATTCGTCCCCAGGGCATCCAAAGAAGAGGTCGCCCGTGTCATCCTGGAAAGCCTGATGGCGGAGATGGACGAGGAGAGATAGAGATAGTGAAGAGAGCGGCGGGCCCGACCACCTGGAACGCGGCGGACGACCAGAAACTAAGGGCCTCCCACCTCTTTACCTCAGAGTCCGTCACCGAGGGCCACCCCGACAAGATAGCGGACCAGATCTCCGACACCATCCTGGACGCGGCGCTCGCGGACGACCCAATGAGCAGGGTGGCCTGCGAGACACTGGTGACGACAGGACTCGTCGTCGTGGCCGGTGAGATAACGACCTCGACCTATGTAGACATCCCAACCCTGGTGCGTGAGAAGGTATCGAAAATCGGATACACCAGGGCCAAGTTCGGCTTCGACGCCGAGACCTGCGGTGTGATCGTCTCCATAGACCCACAGTCCGCAGATATCGCCCAGGGGGTGGACAGGGCTCTCGAGGTGAGGGGCAGCGAGGGTCTGGACGAGATAGGGGCGGGCGACCAGGGGATGATGTTCGGCTACGCCTGCGAGGAGACCGATCAGTTGATGCCGCTCCCGATCACACTGGCCCATGCCCTGACGCGCCGTCTCTCTGACGTCCGCAAGAGCCGCGCCCTCGACTACCTCAGGCCAGACGGCAAGAGTCAGGTTACCGTCCGCTACGAGGGGGACAGGCCCGTCGGCATCGAGAAGATCCTGATCTCGGCCCAGCACCGCGATGGGGTGGAGGCCCACATTAGGGACGATCTCCTCGAGACGGTCATACGCCCTGTAATGCCTGAGGAGTTCTTCGACCCCGGCGAGGCCGAGATCATGGTCAACCCCACGGGCAGGTTCGTTACGGGAGGACCTCAGGGCGATACGGGCCTCACGGGACGCAAGATCATCGTGGATACCTACGGGGGTTCTGCCCCGCACGGCGGGGGCGCTTTCTCGGGCAAGGATCCGACCAAGGTCGACCGCTCGGCCTCCTACGCCGCGAGGTG
>DATDKO010000312.1:0-3503 GCA_036519935.1 Rubrobacter sp.
AGGCCGAGCTGACCGAGACATCGGAGAAGGCGGCGTAGGATCCAACGCCGTAGACGATGGGCTCCTCGAAGGGCAGCTAGCCTACTACCGGGCACGCGCCGGGGAGTACGACGAGTGGTTTCTCCGCAGGGGACGCCACGACCGGGGTCCGGAGTGGAATCGCAGGTGGTTTCTGGAGCTGGATCTGGTCCGCCAGGAACTCGACCGGTTCGGGCCACTAGGCAGGGTGCTCGAGCTCGCGTGCGGGACCGGTCTTTGGACGGTGGAACTCGCTCGTCACGCGGCCAGCATGACCGCCGTTGACGCCTCGCCAGAGGTACTCGCTATCAACCGCGCCAGGCTGCAGGAGGCCCGTCGCGAGGTGCCCATCCGCTACGTAAGGGCCGATCTGTTCGACTGGAGACCAGATGACGCCTACGACGTGGTGTTCTTCGGCTTCTGGCTCTCGCACGTGCCTCCAGGGCGCTTCGCCGCTTTCTGGGAGCTCGTCCGGGCGGCGTTACGGCCAGGCGGACGTGCCTTCTTCGTAGATTCTCTGGGCCCGGAGGCTCCCGCAGAGAAGAGACGACTCGGGTGGACGCCAGGAGACCACACCATGCTCAGACGGCTCAACGACGGGCGGGAGTTCAGGATCGTCAAGATCTTCTACGACCCCTCAGGTCTCGAAGCGCGCCTCGCCGATATGGGTTGGCGATTCTCGGTGCGCAGGACGGAGAATCACCTGCTCTACGGTTTCGGCGAGTCCAGCAGGTAATCGCCGCGTCGGCTAGTCCCTCTGGAACTCCTGCGCCCTGAAACGCTCTCCCGTTACGTCTTTCGATTCGTCTGAGGCCAGATACAGGAAAACGGCGGTGTTCTCTTCCGGGGTTATGCGGGTGGCGGGGTCCTCCTCGGGGTAGGCGGCGGCACGCATCTCCGTGCGCATCCCGCCCGGGTCGACAGCGTTCACGCGGATTCCGCGCCCCGCGAGCTCTGCGGCCAGGATCTGGGTGAGCCCTTCTATCCCGAACTTGCTCACCGAGTAGGCGCCCCACCCGGCCCTGCCATCGACGCTTACACCGCTTACCACTTTGATCACGGAGCCGCCCTCGGGGAGGTGTGGAATCGCCGCCTTCGAGACCAGGAAAGGCCCGGTGAGGTTGGCGTCTATGACCTCTCTCCACTGGTCCTCGGGATACTCTTCTATCCTGACCCTGGGACCAAGCAGACCGGCGTTGTTGACGAGCACGTCTATCCTCCCGAACCGCTCGACCGTCTCACCGACCATCCTCTCGACCTCGGCGCCCTTCGACACGTCCGCCGCGAGGGCCAGGACCTCCGCCCCAGTATCTTCGACCTCTTCGGCGACCGGACCGATAGACTTTTCGCTACGGGCGTTGATCGCCACCCTGGCGCCCTCTCTCGCAAAGGCGAGCGCGAGCGCCCTGCCGAGACCCTGGCTAGCGCCGGTGATAAGCGTGACTTTGTCTTCTAGCATGTTCCTTCCCTTCGGTAGCACTTCAGCAAGTCAGCACTTCAGCCGCGCCTGTGATCAGGCCCGCTTTCCCGACCATTTCGACCCTTGCCGAGCATGCCGTCGGCGGATCTCCTCCTCTCCGTCAAACGGTGTGCCCCTCTACACCAGGAACTTGAGGATGTGCTGGGCCACCGTGCACACCTCGCCGCGCTGGTTGGCGACCTCGATATCTGCGCGTGTCCTCAGGTTCTCCTCGTCGATCTCGGAGATGGTGTAAGTGACCGTGAGCGTATCCCCGATAAAGATCGGCCCTATAAACCTGATGCGGTCGTATCCCAAAGAGACCGCCTTCGCCCCCGACTTCTCGATCATGAGCGTCGAGGTCGTCGAGGCGAAGCCTATGGAAAGCACGCCGTGGGCGATGCGCTCCTTGTATGGCGTCCCTCCCATGACCTCTTTGTTGACGTGGTTCGGGCTGAAGTCGCCCGTGATGCCTGCGAACAGGTACACGTCGGACTCGCCGATGGTCTTGGAAAACGTAACCGAGTCGCCGACCTCCAGGGGTATGGCCCGATCCAGCGCCTCTTCTGCGTCAGTACTCCTCCGCACGTACAACTCCTTCCGATTTCAGGTCGTCGATCTCCCCTTGTTCGTAACCCAGCTCGGAGAGTACCTCCTCCGTGTGCTCGCCGAGTTCGGGGGGCAGGATGCGCAGCGGCGGCGCCTCCCCGTCGTATCGGACAGGGTGGGAGAGCACCCGCACCTTCCCAGCCCTCGGGTGCTCGAAGGTCATTATCGCCTGGTTATGGACTACCTGCGGGTCCTCCTCGACGTCCTCGTAGTGGTTGACCGGCGCGTACCAGATGCCGATCTCGTCGAACACCCCGTACCAGTGCTCCGCCGGTCTTCTCCTGACGTACCCCGCTATGTGGGCGTTCACCTCTTCCCTCCTGCGGAACTGGTCCTCCTCGGTCCACTCGCGGAAGGTGTCGTCCCCGAACGCCTCTGCCATCTTCTCCGGCGGCGTGAGCGAGATGCAGATGTAGCCGTCAGATGTCTCGAAGATGCCGTAGGGGGCCTGGTGGAAGCGCGAGGAGACGCCTGTCTCACTGCGGTCGTACAGGTACCCGTTGAGGTGGTAGATGAACGGTTCGATCTGCAGATCCAGCGCCGAGCTCAGGAGGTTGCTGTCGACTCGTTTCCCCTTACCCGTGTCCCGGCGCTCGTAGAGGGCGGCAAGGATACCCAGAGCCCCGAGCACCGCCGCGTGCTGGTCTACGACGGCGGAGCCGACCAGGGTGGGCGGGTCGCTCTTGCGGCCGTTGATCGTCGCCAGACCGCTCATGGCCTGGCTCAACAGATCCTGGCCCGCCCGGTCCCTGTAAGGGCCCTCCGTGCCGTACCCGGAGAGGGAGCAGTACACGAGGTCGGGCTTCTCCGCAGACACCTTCTCGTAGCCGAATCCCAGGCGCTCCATGGCCCCGGGCCTGTAGTTCTCGACGATGACGTCGGAATCGCGGATCAGGCGCCATATTATGTCCTTGCCCTCTTTGGAGCGCAGGTCCACGCCCAGGCTGCGCTGGTTGCGTCCGCTGAGGAGGAAGAAGACGCTAACTCCGTTCAAGAAGGCCTCAGCCCCCGACCAGTGTCGCTCCCAGGCCCCCTTTGTCGGCTCTATCTTGACGACGTCGGCCCCGAGGTCGGCCAGGATCTGCACGGCGGAGGGGCCTTGCAGGAAGTGCGTGAAGCTAAGGACCTTTACCCCGTTCAACATCGTCTATTCGGTCCTTTCCATGAGTGGCCGGCAAACCGTGGCGAACATGACCACGAAGAACACCATGTAGATGGGCATCGCCCTTCCGGTAGCCATCTTGCTCACCACCCTAACTCATCCGTATCTAGAATCAGGCTGTTTTCATCCAACAGAATCTCTACTCACCCCACAGAAAAGCATAGAGAACGTATGGGGCGTAATCAAGCGGTCTGTTTTTTCACAGAGTCCCCTGTCTCGGAAACCTGCGCATTACAAAGCGGTTCGCAGCAGGTC
>DATDKO010000313.1:0-5038 GCA_036519935.1 Rubrobacter sp.
AACCACCTGTTGGTAGTGCTCGACGGCGCCCCCAGCCACCGCTCCGAGAAGATCGTCCATCCGGAGAACGTTAGCCTCCTCATGCTGCCGGCCTACTCCCCGGAGCTAGACCCGGCGGAGAGGTGGTTTCAGGAGTTCAGAACAAAGTTGTCCAACAGGAGGTTCGAGAGCGTCGCTCTAATGCAAGAGGCGCTTACCCGGACGCTTTTGCCCGATTGGAAAGACCCCGCGCTCCTCAAACGGCTCACCGGATACCCCTGGTGGGTGGAGGCGGTGGAGGCGTTGTGACATCAATAGCCCGGAACGGTATCACATAACCACGGATGATGAGGGTGTGGCCTCGGCTACGTTCGAGGCAGCTTCGGAAGGGGCGTTCGAGGTTACAAGGACACCACGCGGCGACCATCCACCGCTAGTAGCGGCTCTTGGTGCCTTGAGACGAGCGAGAGTGTCTCACGAGCAGGAGCAGGGCGAAGCCGAGAGTGAGGGCGCCGCTTACCAAGAGGTTGCCGCGAACGGAGCCTCCGATCATAAACGCCTGGTCCACGCGGAGGGTCTCTACGAGGAAACGTCCGACGGAGTAAAGGCTCACATACAGCATGAAGACGTCGCCGGCTTTCAGTCGCTCCGAGAAGCGGCGAACCACCCAGAGCAGGACCAGGCACACAAGCACGTCCCATAGTGCCTCGTAGAGGAAGGTCGGATGGAATGAGGTCGCGTCGGCGAATTGTACCGGCCGGTTCTGCGGTTCGATGTATATGGCCCACGGCAGATCCGAGGGCCGTCCGAAAAGCTCCTGATTGAAGTAGTTGCCCCACCGACCTATGGCCTGCCCCAGGGCTAGGCCCGGAGCGGCCGCGTCCGCGAAGGTGAGCGCGTTTATGCCGCGGTACCAGCTGAAGAGGAGCAAGCCCAGGAAACCTCCCGCAACCGCGCCGTAGATCCCCAGGCCCCCCTCATAGCCCTCCAGGACCTTGGGGTAGGCGTTGCGGGTGTATCGATGGTACTCGGTTGCGACGTGGTAGAGGCGTCCTCCGATGACACCCAGCGGGACCACGAAGAAGAGCGAGCCTAACGCCAGAGCGCCGTCGTAGCCCCTGCGCGCGAGCTCTCGTCCCGTGAGCCAGGTACCTACGGCTATGCCCAGCGCGATAAGGAGGCCATGGTAGCTCAGGGCGATCGGCCCGACCTCGAAGATGATCGGTGAGGGCGGGCTCGGCAGCGAAAAGAGTATCTGAGACAACGGGATCACCTCTACCGCCGAGGTTCCTGCGCCTCGGAGGGCGCCGTGTCGGTGGTTATGCGAGCTCCGTCCTGGAACAGCTTCTCCTGGTTGCGGGGGTCGATCAGGTTGTAGTAGTAGCCACGGTTTTTGTCTGATGCCACCACCAGAAGCCCTGCCACCTCGTCGAGGTTCTGCTTCGTGGAGGTGGCGTCGCCGACGTTCGTCCCTTCAGGGCCTTGCATGAACAGGGTCCCGCGGCCTTCCTCGAACGAGATGTCGTCCACGTCCGTGCGCTTGTAGTAGACCTTGCCACCACTGCAGGTGGGGGACGAGGCGAACATGTAGAGCAGGTGCTGCTCTTCGTCTATGAGTACGAGCGAGCGCGTGTGGGAGTCTCCCACCGTGCCAAAGACGTGGCTGGTCCAACTCCCGTCTTGGTTACGCACCCACAGCATGCTGTACGGTGCGTCGAGATCCCGGTCTATGCGGTCGCGCCGCGTCTTTAGAGTGGCGAAGACCCGCCCCTCTGAGTCGGCCTTGAGGTTGAAGTGGTCGTTGGCCATACCCGCTCCCATAACCGGGTTGTCCTGCCGCCACGTGTCGTCGGGCTCTCCATCGTCGTGCATAGCGAAGTAATAGCCGGATTTGCCTGACTCGTCGTACTGGTTGCCCCACATCAGGCCGATCTTGGAGCCGAAGGCGACGACCCCCGAGACGTCGTCGGAACTCACGGTCGTGCCCCTTAGCGGCAGGACGAACGGCTTCACCCAGCTCGAGTCGTCCCCCAAAGTATGGGTTACGTAGACGCGGCGCAACTCGTCGCCTTGGGTATAGCTAGCCCAGAGCTTGCCGGTGGTGTCCTTGGCTACCGTGATGGCCTCCATGCCGCCCTCGGCTATGGTTACCGGAAAACCTTTGTCGAGCGAGTAGCGAGCGGTCGAGGGATCGTAACTGTAGCGCAAAAAGCGAGCGCTGTCCTTGTCCAAGCTCGCCTCCGTGCCGGCGCTGACCACGTAGAGGTGGCCGTCCTCCCATAGAGCGTCGGCCCTGGAAGTGTTGCGCGCGTCGACGAGCGTGCCTGTGTCGCTCCAGGTGTCCTCTGTCCGATCGTAGCGGTAGATGTGGTACTCCTCAGAGAAACCGTTGAACAGTATCCCCCACCAAACGCCGTCGCTAAACCACAGCTTGCTTTGCATTTTCGCGGCGGTGGGACCCTGCGGGCACCTGACCTCCGGCTTGAAGGAGCGTGGCAGGCCCAAGGCCACCCCTGCTAGAAGGACGATCACGCCAAAGACCATCAGCATCTGCATCCAGAGTCTGTGCCTTCGGGTCACTCCTGTCATCACTTATTGTGTCCAACTCTTTTAGATCTCCTGACGTACGCGTGAATCACGCGGCTGGACAACAGGTACACCTTCCCTAGCGACCTTTGTAGATAATTATGAACCAACAACGATACTAGCAGATACTGGATACTACTCGACCCGAAACGATTGTGGTTTGCACCATTGGCACGCTAAACTGCTGCGGTTGCCTGGCTGACGGGAAGGTGCTCCCACGCGAACCGCTCGGGCCAAGCCCGGCGCCGCACCCGCCCAACTATCACCCGCCTGGCTGCCTCTCTTCTTGCGGGATCTTGCCGAGACCCACCTCCTTGGCCGAGCATCTTGTAGGATGCCGTTTTGATGGATGCGGCTTGAGGGCCTGTGTCCCAATGCGCGATGGATGGGACTCCTTCGCGCATTGGGGCAGGGGACGAGTAGGACCCGAAGTGAAGGCGTTGGCTCTAGAGCGTGAAGCGCGCAAGGCTGGTCTGCGGTACCTCGGTGACTCCGTTGCCGGCGGGTCGCGGTTTGATAGAGTCGGAGACGCCGATGAACCCGCCGCCGACCCAAAGGTAGGAGGGGGTCGTGGTCAGAGCCCAGGCCCCCTCGTAGCTCGGGCGCCTGTTTTGGTCCAGGGAAGGAATCCAGCCGCAGTAGATCTTCCCGGTCGCCGGGTTCACGGAGGCGAGCCCGCGTAGGCGCTTGCCATTACAAACTCTCTGGCTGAACTCGTTGATGCCGAAGTGCCCGCCGAAGAACAGCCGCGAGTGGTCCCGCGTCAGCGCCACACTCTGCACGTTCCCGACCGTGGCAAACCGCCAGGCCCGTACACCCGAGTTGCCTTTGTCGAGGCGGAACGCCGCGAGGAAATTCCGCCTGGTCCCGAAGCCGCCGTAGAGCCTAGTGCGTGTTGCGGTGAGGTCCCACGCTGTCTGTGGAGCTTCGATCGTCCCGCTTGGGATCTTCCACGGGTGCAAATTACCAGTGGCCGTGTAAACGCGCGCCACGCTCTGTCGCGGACCCCCTCTGCCGTTGGTGCCACTCACGTGGCTGAACGAGCCCCCCACGAAGATCGACTTCCCCCCGGGGCCGAGTTCCAGGACTCGCACCTTGTGGGAGCACTTGGGGTCCGTACACGTTGGGGCCTTGGTAGCCTTCGGCTTCCAATGGCGATCGAGCGCCCCGGTCTCGAGGCTGAACGCCGCCAGATTCTTGCGCGGCGCTCCGTTGACCTTAGAGAACCCTCCGCCAGCGTAGAGTTTGCGGTCGCCAGCTTCGAGCGCGAATACGTAGGAGGTGTCGCCCCCCACCTGCGGCGCGAAAGGTGACAACACGACAGCTTTCGTGTACGCGCCGACCGCGGCCAAGTTCTTCCTCGGCTTACCCTCTACGGCCGTGAAGTTCCCGCCGATGAACACTTTGCCGTTCTCGACGGCGAGCGAGCGAACAACGGCGTCGTGCCCGGTCACCTCCGGACGCCACGTGCGGATTGCGGCGCCGGTCTTGACGTTGATGGCCGCCACGTTCTTTACGGCGAAGCTACTACCCGACTTCTGCTGCACCCTGGTGAACTCGCCCCCTATGTAGAGAACTTTACCGTCTCTCGAGAGCGCTGTGGCGTAGACTTTTCCGTCCGTCATATATGTGTTGTCGGGGGTCTCAGACAGGGCCAGGGCGGGGGAGGCGCCGAGGATGGCCTGTATCACCATCACCGCGGCCAAACCCGCAAGGGCCAAGAAGAGTCGTCCGTTCAACGTCTCAGGGACCAGTATCGATCGTCTGCTCATCTGTGTCGCGCCCTCCACAAACACTCGCTGGGAAATCACCGGGACGAATAATAGGGACTGTCGCGGTCCGGTACGTGGGTCATCCGGCACATTTTATCGTAGTTGCCGCTCCCAGTGTCGCAAAATGCTTGGACAGCAGCTAAACTCATGAATCGGCGGAAGACCGCCAGCACGCAAGTTTGTACGATCGCCAGAGGGGAGAGACCGTGTATAAGTCTGTAACACCAACAAATGGCACCCAATCATCGGCTGCCTTCACCAGGGTCTCCGAAGATGAGGGATCCTTCTCCCTGAGCGACCTCACGCGAGTCGTATTGAAGCGACTTTGGGTTATTCTCCTGGTCGTCTGCGTTGTAGTCGGGGCTGCTGTAGGGGCAAGTCTGTGGCAAACGCCGACCTACGAGGCTTCAGCCCAGGTGTGGGTGGATCAAAAGCAAACCGATCAGCAGACGAACCTGGCTGGAACCGTCGAGGGGCTACAAACGATTATCCTGACGATGATACACGCTATCGATAGCCGCCCCGTAGCCGAAAAGGCCATCCAACGCTTGGAATTAGATATGACCCCGGCCGAGCTCCTGGATAACTTGACCATCGAGCAGGTCGAGAGCACGAGCTTCATAGTCCTCACCTACGAAGACACCGACCCGGTGAGAGCAAGGCAGATCGCCAACACGGTCTCCAAAGTGTCCTCCGAGTTC
>DATDKO010000314.1:0-16715 GCA_036519935.1 Rubrobacter sp.
GGCCGTCGGCCATCATGGAAAGCATCCTCACCCGTATAGGGTCCGAGAGGGCTCGGCCCAGGGCGACGAGTCGGTCCACTCCTTCCTCGGTAGCGTCCCAGCTGACGCCGTTCTCCTCCACGACCCCGAGCTCTTTGGTGCTCACGATATCCTCCCGGCCGGCTTGCGGCCCCTGATGAAGGCGCTAGCCAGCGGGACCTCCGCTGCCGCGGTTGCCGCCGCGGTTGTCGCCGTGTCGCCGCAGCAGCCCGAGCCGCCGCAGCACCCGGAGGCCTCGGCGAACTCCTCCTCGTAGGTGTGGGTGACCTCCATCGAGACGTCCTCGAAGCCTGCCTCCCTAAGCAGCCCCTCGTACTCGTCCTTCTCCAGCGCCCCGGAGACGCACCCCGACCAGGCCTCCATGCTCCTCACCAGCTCGAGAGGGAGCTTGCCCTTGTCGCCGAGGAAGACCATGTCGGAGACCGCGAAGCGGCCCCCCGGCTTGAGGACGCGGAAGGCCTCGGAGATCACCTTGGGCTTGTCGGTCGAGAGGTTGATGACGCAGTTGGAGATCACCACGTCCACGTGGTCTTCGGGCAGCGGGATCTCCTCGATGTGGCCCTTCAGGAACTCGACGTTCTCGGCGCCGGCCTCGGCCTTGTTCTTCTCGGCCAGCGCGAGCATCTCGTCGGTCATGTCCAGCCCATAGGCCTTGCCGCCGGGGGTCACCCTCTTGGCCGAGAGCAAGACGTCTATGCCCCCGCCGCTGCCGAGGTCCAGCACGAGCTCTCCGGGGGAGAGCGTGGCGAGGGCGGTGGGGTTGCCGCACCCCAAAGAAGCCGTGCCTGCTGCCTGTGGCAGCGTCTCCAGCTCTTCTGTCGAGTAGCCGCCACCGGTCCAGTCCACCCCGAGGGCCTCCGAGTCGAGGCCCCGTTCGCCCGCCGACCCGCAACACGAGGCTGCCCCAGCCCCCTCGAGCACCGTCAGCGCGGCCCCGGCGTACCTTTCCTTGACCCTGTCGCGCAACTCCTCGCTCATGACCTCCGACGCTCCTTTCGATCAAGTAATGTTGATTGGAGTATGGACCAAGATACGTTGATCTGTCAAGGGTGGAGGGCAATATGCACCGGAGTGCGTGGAAGGGAAATTCTGCGAACTTCGCCCTAACGGAGTTCTCGGAAGTTCGAGAGATCGAGAAGAGCCCTACAGAGGTGGTTCCACAAACTCGGAGTCGTACTTCTCGTTTAGCCCCGCGAGCATCTTAATCACTCATCTTACGCACGCATAGGTTCATCATCGGCGAGTTGAAGGCGTTGTAGCTCCTGCAATGCGGCTTGAACCGCTTTGAGGCACAGCCGAGAACGCAGTGCGAAATGGTTTAGCTTCGTGGCTATCCTCATCCGCTCCAGCTTCACGAAGGCGTGGATGGAACAGAAGATGTGGTTGGACTGCGTTCTCGTAGTCTTGGTCGGAGATTTGGCCAAAGAGAAGCGTTAGACTTCAACGACTTGTGGTATTCCTCCACTTTCCACCGTCTATGATAGATCGTGGTCATCCGCTCGTGGTCGAGGGTCGGCTCGCTGCTAGCCAGATACAGCACGCCTGTGCTTCCGTCTTCGTTTGTGAAGAGTTCCTTGAGCACAAACAGCGGGAACCTCACCTGCTCCAGATGGACTTCCAACACCGCGCCCGGCTTCAACTTTAGAGACCCAACTCGCTCGTCGTAGGCTCCCTTTCGCTTGTCCTCAAGCGAGAGTGCAACCTTGCGGTTGGTTTTCAGCGCCATGATGAATTCCCTTTTCAACTCCTCCTTTTTATGTGGCTCATGTTCTGCGAGGCCGAGTAGAAGACATCCGAGAGAACGTAGCGGAACTTCAGCCGATTGTCCTTGCAAGCCGAAAGCATCCTTCGATACGCCTCGTTCTTGGTTTCAAGACTCCTCCTTCGCCACTTCTGCTTCTTCTCCTCAAAGATCCACTCGCTCTTGTTGACCAACTCGAAGGCCACCGCAACGCAGGCGCCTGGCGGGAAGGCCTCTCCCTCGGCACCCTCTACGTGGTAGAGCGCGCTCTTGATGAGGTTGATACCCTTGACGCTTCGCCCCTTGGAGTGCTCATAGTGCCAGCAGAGAAGAAGCTCACTCTCGTCGGTGTAGGGCTTCTCCTCGATGGTGTCGTCGATGATCAGAGTACGCCATCCTCGCCTTCGATTTGACGCACCAGTGGCTTGACCAAGCGCCACAACGCACGGGAGTCCATCTCCTCCGAAGCGAGGAAGCGGGTGATCTTGTCGTGACTCACCTCTGCAGCGCTCATCCGCGAGAGGCCGGTAGCGGTAGTGTAGCTAAATGAACTCAACAGATAGTCGGAGTAAAGTTCGAGGAGATCCTTGTTCATAATGCTCCAACTGTACACCCTGGCTTATGCGTAAGGTGAGTTATTCACCCAAGTGCGTGGAAGGTCGATTCTCCGAAGTTCATATTCAGGAGCCTGCATAGCGGTACCGTTAGGTATCGTGAGTAGATGGCTTTCGGCCCTTAGGCGTCAAGTAGGTGATCACAAGATATCTGGGTGCCGAATAGAAATACGACTCCCTGGATAGCATCAAGTGCAGAGCGTCCCCGCGAAGCGCACGTTCCGGGCACCGTCATCACCCACTAGAGCGCTGAAGATTAGCCCAGGCGATTTAGTACTCTGAAATTGGTACCTCCACTATGATAGTAGCAGGATGAACCACCCGTATGGGGCGTAGGGATAGCCTCGGCCCACTTCTTTGCCTTTATGCAAGAACGCCTTTCCAAAGGTCGCTGCCCGCAAGCAACGCCCAAGTAACGGCAAAATCACTCATTTGGGGGATGCACTAAGTATCCGGTGCCTGCTACTGTGGTGTCGTTGTGCAATGCGGCGGATTGCTAGATCTTTTGGGAGCGAGAAGACATGCGCGATATGGAGGAGGCTCACCGTGTGAGCAGCAAGTGGACGGAGATTAGTGCACAGGTGATAGAGCAGCGGTTGAAAGAGGTACGAAGTCGCTCTCTTTGAGGTAGAGAGCTAGAGTTGAGGGTCTAAGCTATGCAAGCGCAAGCCGAGCACGATCAGCGGGCCCCGCCTACCCCACAAGGAGGCGGAGCGCCGCAGACGCTTCGCATCTGGCTGCTCGGTGGCTTCAGGGTTTCGGTTGGGTCTCGGAGCATCGGGGAAGAGGAGTGGCACCTGAGGAAGGCAGGGAGCCTGCTCAAGGTGCTCGCCCTCTCCCCGGGGCACCGGCTGCATCGGGAGCAGGCGATGGAGCTGCTGTGGCCCGATCTCCATCCGGAGGCCGCCCTCAACAACCTCCACTACGCCCTTCGCGTCGCCCGCCGTACCCTCGAACCCCCAGCCCTGGCTAGCAGCGCTCCTTCCCGCTACCTGCGTCTTCGGAGCAGGCAGCTAACCCTGTGCCCGGATTCTCCGCTGTGGGTGGATGTGAAAGCCTTCGAGGAAGCGGCGGCCACGGCACGCCACGCAATTCCAGAGCCCGCGGCCTTTCGGGCGGCCATAGATCTATACTCGGGGGAGCTTCTGCCCCAGGACCGCTATGAGGCGTGGGCTGAGCAGAGGCGCGCTGAGCTACGAGGCCTCTACCTCACGCTTCTCTTGGAGGTGGGTGCACTCTACGAAGAGCGTAAGGAGTTTGAGCTGGGCATAGAAGCGTTGGGGAGGGTGGTGGCCCAAGAGCCTACCCACGAAGGGGCACACGTGGGACTGATGCGCCTGCATGCCCTCTTGGGGAGGCGAACGGAGGCCTTGGGGCAGTACGAGCGACTCAGGGAAGCCCCTCTTAAGGACTTAGGCACAGAGCCCGATACGGCTGCTACACGTCTGCAGCAGGAGATCTGGGCTGGCACCTTCCCACTGGCAGATTCCCCGCCCGCCGGCTTCCTACCGCAAGAAGAAGAGGCTCCTTCCTCTCCTGCGGGAACAGCTAGGAGACACAATCTGCCCCTGGCGCGCACCAGCTTCATAGGGCGCGAGCGCGAGAGGCTGGAGGTAAAGCGGCTCCTGGCCATGACGAAGCTGCTCACCCTCACGGGGGCGGGTGGCTGTGGAAAGACGCGCCTGGCTGTAGAGGTGGCCGGGGACCTCGTTGGGGCCTACCCAGATGGAGTGTGGCTGGTGGAGCTGGCGGCGCTCTCTGAGGGAGAGCTGGTGCCCCAGGCGGTTGCCCAAGCCCTGGGGGTGCCCGAGCAGCCTGACCGCTCCCTCCTCGAGACGCTCAAGGACGTCTTGCGCTCGAGGAAGATGCTCTTGGTGGTGGACAACTGCGAGCACCTCGTGGAGGCCGTGGCCTCTCTGGTTGATGCCCTTCTCGATTCCTGTCCGGGCTTGCGGGTGCTTGCGACCAGCAGGGAGCCGCTAAACGCCGCGGGCGAGGTTGCCTGGGTGGTGCCCTCCCTTACGGTGCCCTACTCCCGCCAACAAGCGTACACACCCCCAGAGTTGGAGGCTTACGAGTCGGTTAGGCTGTTCTTGGAAAGGGCCAGCCAGCGTGATCCGTTCTTCGAGTTGACCCTCCGCAACGGGCAGGCGGTGGCGCAGGTATGCCGGCGGTTGGAGGGCATCCCGTTAGCCATAGAGCTTGCCGCCGGGCGGATGGGGATGCTCTCAGCGGAGCAGCTCGCCTCGAGGCTCGAAGATTTCCTCAAGCTCCTTACTGGCGGCCGGACGGCCGACCCCCGCCACCGGACCTTGCGGGCCACGCTTGAGTGGAGCCACGAACTCCTTAGCGAGCCCGAGCGGGTGCTGTTCAGCAGGCTTTCGGTGTTCGCCGGGGGATGGACGCTTGAAGCAGCAGAAGAGGTTTGCTCGGGCGAGGGCATCGAGCAAGATGACGTATTGGAGTTGCTCTCAGAGCTGGTGGACAAGTCCTTGGTGGCGGCCGAGGCTTCGCCGGGGGAGGAAAGGGTGGTGCGCTTCAGAATGCTGGAGCCGGTGCGCCAGTACGGCCAAGAACGCCTCCAGGAGGAGAGTGGGACGGCGGAGTGGGTCCGGGAGCACCACGCACAATACTACCTGGCGCTTGCGCAAGAGGCTGAGCCCGAGCTTGAGGGAGCGAATCAGACACGGTGGATAGACCGGCTGGAGGCCGAGCACGACAACTTGCGGACCGCCCTTTCGTGGGCGCTCGAAGGTGGGCAAGCCGAGCTCGGTCTTCGGCTCGCGGGGGCGCTGCGGTTATTCTGGGTGGGGCGCAGCCACTATAGTGAGGGCAGACGCTGGTACGAAGAGGGTTTGAAGAGGGGAGACTCAGCCCCACAGCCGGTGCGGGCGAACGCTTTGGTCGGGGCGGGATTCTTCGCGGCCTCGCTGGGCGATCCTGAGTTGGCGATAGAGCGCCTCGAAGTTGGTTTGGTCCTGTACAGGCAGGTCGGAGACAGGCGGGGTGCGGCGACCTGCCTCCGTCTCCTGGGAAGCACAATGTTCGAGCTAGGTGATTGGGAGAGGGCAGAGGCGTTGCTCGAAGAGGCCCTGCCGCTGGCCCGAGAGTCCGGAAGCATACGGGATACTTGCAACGCGCTGAGCTCCCTCGCATATCTGTCAGCGTGCCGGAGCGATCTGGAGCGGGCAAAGGCCCTTAGTGAGGAGAGCCTTGCCATAGCGAGGGAGGCCGGAGATACTATCGCGGCTGCCTTGGCAAGCAATTATCTCGCGGTAACGGCGATGCTCGGCGGAGACTACGAGCGCGCCCAGACGCTCTTCGAGGCGGCCCTGGAGATGGCCCGGATCACCGGAAACCGAATGGGGCAGGCAGTTTCACTCAACAACCTTGGGCTTGTGGCGCTGTGCCGGGGGGACTACGCACGGGCGGCGAAGCTCTCCTCGGAGAGCCTGAGGCTAAGTGAGGAGCTCTTGGATCACCAAGTGCTTACCTGGTCCCTGGACGCTCTGGCCGCGGTATGCGCGCAACAAGGATCCGTTGGCAGGGCAGCACGGCTGTGGGGTGCTGCGGAGGTTCTGCGCGAGGCTTCAGGCTTTCCCCAGCCACCCGACGACAAGAGAGTGCTAGAGCCCTTCTTGGAGACCGCCCGCTCTCGGCTCGACGAAGCGGCCTTCCAAGCCGCCTGGGAGGAAGGGCGCGCAATGACAGAGGAGCAGGCCGTCGGGTATGCCCTCTCGGAAGAAGAGGAGCGGGAGCCTCCCACGCTCGACGCTGTGCCCGAGCGGCAGCCACCACACGACGAACGGACCGAAAGGCTCACCGCCCGCGAGCAAGAGGTGGCGCTCCTCGTCGGACGAGGGCTGACCAACCGTCGGATCGCGCAAGAGCTGTCGATCTCCGAGCACACGGCGGCAAACCACGTGCGCAAGATCCTAAAGAAGCTGGGGCTGCGTTCCAGGGCCCAGATATCCTCCTCCTAGCTTGAACCCAACGGGGTAAAACCTCTGTTCCGCCAGTAGGCACAAGGAGCTTGTAGGATGCTTCCTCTTTTAAGCGTTCCTCCTGGCGCAAGTGTTTGGCCGAATTCTTCCACAAACGTTCAAAAATAGTCAACTTGACTACGCTTTTAGGCCCTCCAGCTAGGGGCCAGCTATGTGGCGCCTTCTAGAGTGTCTATCAGAAGCAACCCATCGGGGGTTGCGAGGAAAAGGAGGTAGCGCTTATGAGGCGCATAACAGTTGTTCTAGGTCTTGTGCTCGCGTTGTTGGTAGCTTTCGGCGTCGTTGGTATCGCCATAGCTGCGGTTCCGACGGATACCACAGCACTGCGAAACGCCGTGAGCGTCGAGGGCATCATGGCACATGAGCGAGCATTCCAGAAGATCGCCAACTCGAACCACGGCACCCGGGTCTCAGGCACCCCGGGCTACGACGCCTCGGCGGCTTACGTTGAAGGTAAGCTGAGGGCCGCTGGGTTCAAAGTGGAGCGCCAGGCGTTCGACTACCCGTTCTTCCAAGAGCTCACAGATACTACCTTCTCGCGCACCGCCCCGTCGGACAGGACGTACGTCAAGGGCACAGACTTCAATCTCATGGGTTACTCAGGAAGCGGGAACTTAGTCGACGCGCAGGTCGTGCCGACCAACGATATTGTGATCCCGCCCGGCGAGACGGCCAACTCGTCGACCAGCGGTTGCCAAGTGGAAGACTTCAAGGACGTCCGCTTAGAACCCGAGCCTCAGGTCGCCCTGATCCAGCGCGGGGGCTGCCTCTTCCGCCCGAAAGCGGAGAACGCCCAGGCTATGGGCTACGACGCGGCAATCATCTTCAACGAGGGCCAGGTGGTGCCCGACCGCACCGGGCTCATCGGCGGCGGGCTCAGCGGATTGCAGGACGACGGCGAGCCATGGATCCCAGTACTTATGACGACCTTCGCCGTCGGCGAGGAGCTTTACAAGCTTAATAAGGCAACACCCGGCAGCGTGCAGGTCAGCATCTCGGCGGACACCATCGCGGAGACGCGCCACACGAGCAACGTTATCGCCGACTATCCGGGCGGGCGCACCGACCGCACCCTCATCGTGGGTGGACACCTCGACTCCGTCCCGGTGGGGCCGGGCATAAACGACAACGGCTCGGGCGTAGCGGGCATCCTCGAGATCGCCTTGCAGATGAAGAAGCTCGACATCAAGCCGACCAACCACGTCCGCTTCGCCTTCTGGGGCGCCGAGGAGTCTAGCCCTCCACAGTGGGGCTCGCAGGCCTACCTCGAGGAGCTCAGCGCCGCCGAGCGCAAAGACATCGCCCTCTACCTGAACTTCGACATGATCGGCTCGCCGAACTTCGTCAGGTTCGTCTACGACGGCGACGGCCCCACCTTACCTCTCGGGTCCCCCGCGCCAAACGGTTCGGGAACGATCGAGAAGGTCTTCCTCGACTACTTTGCCTCTCAGAATCTCGCCACAGAGCCCACCCCCTTCGACGGCCGCTCGGACTACCAACCGTTCTTCGACGCAGGCATCCCAGCCGGTGGCGCCATCAGTGGAGATGCGGGCATCAAGACGAAAGAGCAGGCGGCGATCTACGGCGGAACGGCCGGGGAACCGTACGACTCGTGTTACCACCAGGCGTGCGACACCATCAAGAACCTCAACCAGACGTCGATCGAGCAGCTCGCCGACGGCGCGGCGCACGCAACGCTGACGTTCGCCCAGACGACCTCGGCAGTCAGCGGCACCGACTAGCCTCCAAAACAGTGGCCAGCAAGATGGAGTACGAGGGGCCGATGGCCATTAAGTAGGCCGGACTCTACGCCAGGTTCGACGGCCCCGGCCAAGCAGGGGGGCGGCTAAATGCCGCTCCCCTGTAGGGTCTGGGGAAAGGAGGTGAGGCCCAAACAGGAGGGCCGTAGCTGTTAGCTGCAGCGGGGAGGACGAGATAGAGGCTCGGGGCATAACGCCTCGGCCCTTGCACTTCTTGCCCATATTCACCCAAGTGACCCATGGCCCTTGCCGGACCACTCCGATGCCAGCAAAATGGGCTACAGCCGAGACTATTTTCACGCCAGTGTCTCGAAGGGGCCTTCTGCGTCCTTCACTTGCAGGATGTTTCATGGACGTAGCCCGGACCGCGCTAGAACTCGGCGGATCGTCTCGGTCGCATGACGGGGCTCTGACCGCAACATACAGCGGCGTTGAATGGGTAAGCGAGTTCTTGCATGCAGTCTACAAAAGGGTCAGCGCGAGATAGTCCGTAGGAGGTGTAGCTCTCGACTATCACCGCTGCCCAAAAGAGCATGGAATAGCAACTCCGGCTGTTTTGTATTTTGAGATTGGTACCTGCGCACCGGTTCTTGGCGGCGCCATCGGCGCTTACTGGCGGGCTCCGCACCAGATCAGCGGCGTGCTGCTCGCCTTCGCCAGCGGTACGCTGATCTCCGCGCTTGCCTTCGAGCTGTTCCTCGAGGCGATCCATCTAGGAGATCTGTAGCCGGCGGGGCTCGGGTTGATCGCGGGCGGGTTGACCTTCGTCGTCATCAACACTGCTCTCGACTCGTGGCGTCGCGCAGAGCGCTGGCGACCCCCACGAGGTGCCGGCCATGTCTACGGAGGCTGCAGAGGACCTCTCTGAGGCCGAGACGGAAGCGAGAAGGGCCGGAGTCCTGACCCGTCAGATAACGGGCGTCAATCCTTGCGCATGTACCTGGTCAGGTCAGCACTAGTCAGAATTCACCAGCGATTTATCGGAAATTCATGGGCGATTCATTCGGAATTCATCGCTACATGCTCTCATTTCGCAGAGCAATGACAGCGAAGACGGGTGAACGTAAGAGCGCACGGGAGGAAAGGGGATATTTGGAGAGTAGAAAGCAAGATAAGAGGCTCGCGAAGAACGAACCAAGCGGGAACATGCCCATGTCCCGAAGGGATAATCATTATTTACGGGCACGTTTCGTGTTACGAAACCCATGTAAAGGGGCGAGCAATGACTACATTGACGCGCTGATACATCGAACTGCCGCCGCTATTGATGACCGGATGGAGGAGGACGCCTGACAATGTCCAATGCATTTTTCACCACGAACGGTCTGCCGCGCGCCGTTATGGCCATCCGCCGTGATGCAAACGGTCAGCCGCAATCGCTCAACGCCTCCATCCCCGACGGCGATACCATCGCCGTTCATGTCGCGGGCAGTGGCTCGGTCCGTTTCCTCGGCATCGATACGCCCGAAAAAAGCTTTCAACTCCCTGGATCCTCGGGCGCACGGCGTCTCGATTCCCCGGAATGGGAAGCCTATCTGACCGATCCGTTGCCACAACTCGAATCCTTGTCTCTCGACGCTGCTCTCGCCGGCCATTTGCGCACTCGCATCGGCCCCGGGGCCAGCACGAACCATCATTTCCATGCCGAAAATGCCAACCAAGCGCTGATGGCGCTGGTCCAGGCCGATATGGCCGCACTCGGACAGGACCTGAATACATTCGGCTACTTCCTTGCCTTCTCGTTCGAGGTATTCGATTCGTTCGGACGCTTCCTGGCTTTCATCAACCGGAACCAGCCCGACGCCAACAACCCAGGCCCGCGCCCCCTTTCCTACAACGAGCGAATGCTCGAAAGGGGCGCGGCGCTGCCGTATTTCATCTGGCCGAACATAGATCCGTTCCGCGACTCTCCTCTGCTTGAGGCCGTTATCCCGCCGGGAACCGCCAGCGACGTTGCCCAGGCAACTCCGGCGCTGCGCCGGGCACGCGAGCTTGTCCGCCAGGCCCGCACCAACGGAAGCGGCGTCTTCAATCCGGCTAATCCACTCCGCTTTGAGGCTTTCGAGGTGCGCTATTTGGGGCGGCCCGAATTGCCCAGCCGAGCCGTCATTGATTTGAGCCACAATGATGACGTGATTCTTCGCCCGCAGAGCTACTTCCGTATCCCCAATCCGGAAGATCGGCTCTTCATTCCCCTTGCATTCGTTCCGCTGTTTGTCTCGCGCGGCTGGCGCCTTGAAGGTTGGTTCTAAAGTGAACGCTGGCTTGCGCCTGGGTTTTTCGTATTTCAATAGAGGAGATTGGTTGCTTTGAAGCTAGAGCACATACCAGAAAACTCGGCTTCCTTTGAAGGCTGGTCTAACACTAGTCTTCCAGAGCAAAGGCTCGCTGATCGCAGCGCCCGCCACACCGATCAGCGAGAAATACTGCCCGAGCCACCCGTGAAGGGTGACTAGTCGGGCAATATCTGGGTGCCGCATAGATATACGGCTCTCTGAATAATATCAAGTGCGGAGCGCCCGCTCGAAGCGCACGTTTCGGGCACCGTCATCACCCAGTAGAGCGCTGAAGATCAGCTCGGGCGATTTAGTAGTTCGGGATTCGTACCTCCTGACCAAGAGGCCCATGATCCCTTTCGAGGTCTCCGAGTCGAGGGCGCCAGTCGGTTCGTCGGCTCAGACTATGGCCGGTTTGTTCACGAGCGAGCGGGCGACGGTTATGCGCTGCTGCTGGCCGCCGCTCATCTCGGCAGGATGTTTCCTGGCCTGATCCGCGAGCCCCACCATCTCGATGGCGTCCTGCGCCCGCTGGCGGGCCTTCTTCGGCTTCTTGCCGGCGACCAGCAGCGGAAGCTCGATGTTCTCGATCGCGGAGAGGACAGGGATCAGGTTGTAGGACTGGAAGATGAAGCCCATCTTCTGGGCCCTAAAGCGGTCCGCCTCGTGTCTGACATACCCATTATGGACTCGCCGTCGGAGAGGTCGTCGAGGCCGGAGAGAACGTTAAACAACGTGGTCTTCCCGGATCCGGAAGAACCCATAATGGCGACCATCTCCCCGCGTCTGACCCAGAGGTCAACCCCCTGAGCGCCCGCACCCGCAGTCCGCCGGCAGCATAAACCTTCTGGACGCCTGTGGCCTCGATCATGAAATCCACCGCGGTTTCCTCCACGAAACTCCCTCCTCGCTTCGCCGAAACTGACTCTCGCCACCCGAGCCCGACTCTTTCCTCCGTTGCCTACACTCTACGCAATAACGATAGGCGGGTTGCTCCAGAGGCACATCGGACCTAGGGTTGAAGTTGTCTAGGTCTGCGGATGGGTCTATCCGAGTCCGTTGTGGAAGGGGTGGACGAGTGCGACAATGGCGCGGCACTTCGACCATTGGACCGTGACTTGCTCCGCACCGTTACCGCTACGCGCTACGTAACCCCCCTGCGCGAGGGGGGTTCGCTGCCGGCGATCGTCGAGGCTGACGACCTCGGTACCTACGTCCTCAAGTTCCGCGGGGCTGGGCAAGGCCGCAAGGCGCTGGTGGCAGAGTTGGTGGCCGGTGAGATCGCCCGCCGCTTGGATCTCCTCGTGCCTGAGGTCGTGCTTGCCTACCTTGCGCCCGAATTGGGCCGCTCTGAACCTGACCCCGAGATACAGGACCTGCTGAAGAGGAGCACGGGACTGAACCTGGCGCTGGACTACCTGCCAGGCTCTCTCGGCTTCGACCCGCTGGTAGAGTCGCCGGATTCCGACCTCGCCTCGCGCGTCGTCTGGTTCGACGCCCTGGTGACCAACGTCGACCGCACCCCGCGCAACACGAACCTCCTGGTCTGGCACGACCGTCTCTGGCTCATAGACCACGGGGCTTCGCTGTACTTCCACCACAACTGGCCAGCAAGGGACGGGACGGCCCTAAAGGCCGCGAGCCGCCGCTCCTTCGCCGCCGTCAGGGATCACGTCCTGCTCCCTTTCGCCGACTCTATCTCCGAAGCCGACGCGGCGCTCGCCCCGCGGCTCACCCCAGAGGTGCTCCGCTCCATCGTAGGCATGATTCCCGAGGAGTGGCTCGCCGGCGAGTCAGGCTTCGGGAGCGTCGAAGAGGTACGCTCCGCATACATCGCCTACCTGAGTACCCGCTTGCGGGAGCCGAGAGCGTGGGTAAGTGCGCTGGAGAAGACTACGCGATGAGCGTTTTCGAGTACGCACTCTTGCGTGTGGTGCCGCGTGTCGAGCGCGGTGAGTTCATAAACGCGGGGGTGGTGCTCTACTGCCAGGACGCGAAGTTCCTCGACGCGCGCGTCCGCCTCGACCCGGAACGCCTGCGTGCGCTCGACCCCAACCTCGACCCCGAGACCGTACAGGCACACCTCGATGTCGCGCGCCGGGTGTGCGAAGGCGGACCTGAGGCCGGCACCGTGGGGATGCTGCCCCAGGGCCAGCGCTTCGGATGGCTCGTCGCGCCCCGCAGCACCGTTGTGCAACCTTCCCCGGTCCATACGGGCTTCGCCGACGACCCCGAGGAGGCCATAGAGCACCTCCTGCAGGTCATGGTCGATACGCCCGAGTAGATACCTAGTCGCGGGCGTGCGCGACCCGGCACTCTTTGGCGTCCTTCACCCTTATAGGCGTCTTGGATGGGACGACCTCTCTAAGGTCCAGCAGAGAGCTCGACACACGGCTCTTCCACCTTCCCAACGTTTATGTAAGCCGCTTCGAGGGATCTCTTTAGTAGCCGGGTCGCTTCTCTGGCTCGGATGAGGTCCTGGCGCCGCAACTCGCGCAGGAAGGCGGCGACCTCCAAGTCCCCGTCGTGTTCGGCCTCGAGGATACACGCCTCGTAGGGCTCGATGCTCCTCAACACGCCGAACAGGAGCTCTGTCACGTCACGACTTCCTGTAACCGACACGGGATCAGGGACTGCCACCGATGGAGAACTTTCCCCGCTGTCAAGCATCTCTATCCTCCTCGAGTATCCGCGTTTCTTACGTATACGCACGACATGTACGAATGGTGTCAGATCCGGATGAAAATCCTCCTGGAGCGGCGCCCCCAACCCGGATGGATCGGGGGCGCCGATTCTCTCTGACTGCCTTCTAACGGGCTTCGATCATGTCGGCGATCAACGGGTAGCGGTACCCGCCGTCCTTGCTCACTCGGTAGGCCGCGTAGGCGCTGTGCACGAACGGGACCAGTGTGATCAGGGCCATTACGGGAACGAGTAGGAACCCGATCAAGACCAGCATCAAGAGCGTCGTCACGGTCCATCCCGCGACCAGGATCACAAGCCAAGCCACCTGGTACCACATCGACTGCAAAGCCTGGAAACCCACGTTGCTCGACCGGTCTCTATAGACCAGCCAGATGATCAGGGCAGCCACGGGACCCAGGAACCCGGTGACCAGGTTGAGGAAGATGCTAAGGTGCGCGAGCACCGACATCGTCTTCTCCTCTTGCGTGCCCATCGTCACCGGGCCCTGATCCTCGGCTACCTCGTCTCCGGCTACTCCGTAGTTGTGGTCCTTCGCCTCCATTGCCGCTCCTCTCTGTTACGCTACGACTTACATAAGCAAGGTACTCCCTGACCACCGGTTCGGCATCGGTCCCAGGACCGAATGTTGCTAGGTCCCTGGGCCCAGCGTTTCAGCTTCTTGATCGCTGGACGCTGTCAGATGGCGAAGTCGCTTCTGACGTGTCAGACTCTGGGTGGAGTGCCCATGGAGAGATCGCGCGACAATCACGAAACCAGTTCAATGAAAGTCGGACATCCCATCTTCGCGGCGCTTTACGACCCGGTGGGCGCCTCCGCTGAGCGAAGGTGGATGGGAGGGCGCAGGAGGCGGTTGCTCGCCGGGGCCCGTGGCGCTGTGCTCGAGATCGGTGGCGGCACAGGCGCTAACCTGGCGCACTACCGTGACGTAGATCGGGTAACCATAGCCGAGCCCGACCCGTTCATGCGCAATAGGATCGACCCGAAGCTCGAGGACGCCCGTGTCCCTGTCGAGGTCTCGGCTGCCGGGGCGGAGGCGCTACCTTTCCCTGACGGTAGCTTCGACACTGTGGTCTCGACACTCGTCCTGTGCACGGTCCCGGATCAGGAAGCTGCACTGGACGAGGTCAGGCGCGTGCTGCGTCCGGGCGGGCGGCTGCTATTTATCGAGCACGTACGCGCGGCTGGGTCAGCGGCCCGCTGGCAGGACCGGCTGGAGCCTCTCTGGAGGCGGCTCCTCGGCGGCTGCCACCCCAATCGAGACACCGTCGCTGCCATCGAGGAAGCTGGGTTCGAGATAGAGACGTTCGAGAGCTTCTACCCTCCAGATCCCCTGTCTGTCCTCACGCCACACGTCCAGGGTTCAGCGACGGTTCGGCTCGCCGCCTGAGGATTCAGCGAGGGCGGTATGCTAGGATCAATGCGCCGATGAGATGTCCTGAATTGCATCCCGCTTCGTAATGACCCGCCGGACTGGCCTGCTCTTCTCCCTCGCGCTCGCGCTCGTGGTCTTCGTAGTTGACCAGGGCATAAAGTCCGTCGTCGAGGGCTCGATGCGGGTTGGGGAGAGCATCACCCTCATTCCAGGCTTCCTCAGCCTCACCTACATAAAGAACGACGGCGGGGCCTTCGGTATCCTCGGTGGAAGCCAGATGGTTCTCCTCGTCGGGAGCACCGTCGCCGTAGTGGTCGTGCTCTGGATGTTGCTCTCGGGGAGACCGTCGACGCTTACGATGCTCGGGTGCGGTTTGATCCTGGGCGGCGCCGCAGGCAACCTTCTGGACCGCCTGAGCAGCGGAGAGGTCACGGACTACGTCCACTTCAGTTTCTGGTACATCTTCAACGCCGCCGACGCCGCCATAGTCGTCGGCGTCGGGCTACTGCTCCTCTCAGCCCTCCGTCCCGAAAGGGCCGGCCAGCGACCAGCCGTCGGTGAGCGGCAGCGAACAGAAGGCTGACTCTTACCGTTCGGCTTCGCCGGAGACTCGTGGGGAAGCCTCGGGCTGTTGGTCCTCCGCCTTCTCGCGCAATTGGCGCAGTATGCCGCCGGCGAGGAGGATGTCGCGCTCCCGTTGCGAATACTCGGCAAGGAGCGTTACTTCTTCGTCTCCCTTCTTTAGCGGGACTTCCTCTTCGCCGTTCTCCAGGCGGTCCCTGATCCCCTGCAACTCCCACTTCTGTCCCTGCTCGAACCTGTCGTAGTCCGACTCGTCTTCAAAACGGAGCGGGAGGATGCCCTGGGAGATCGGGTTCCGGCGGTGGATGCGAGCGAAGCTCTTGGCGATGACGGCCCTGATGCCGAGGTGCAAAGGCGCCAGAGCCGCGTGCTCGCGACTCGACCCCTGCCCGTAGTTATGCCCGCCTACGATAAGGCCAGGCGCCGACTCCTGGGCCTTCCTGTGGTACTCAGGGTCGAAGCGGCGGAAGGTGAATTTGGCGATCTCTGGTACATTCGAGCGGAACGACATAACCTCGACCCCGTCAGGCGCGAGGTCGCCCGTCGAGATGTCGTCCTCGACCACGATGGTGACCGTACACTCCAGGGAATCGGGGAGCTCGGGGGCTTCTGGCGGCGGCTCTATGTTCGGACCGCGTACGATCTCGATCCCCGATGCCTCCTCGGGAGGCGCGGGAGCCAGGATCTGGCGGTCGTCCACCGCAGGGTTCGCAGGAGCCTCGGGGAGATCCGGGTACTCTCCGAGCTCACGGGGGTCCGTGATGGCGCCCCGCAGAGCGGTCGCGACCGCCGTGGTGGGACTAGTCAGGTACACCTGGTCGGTCATGGTCCCTGAGCGTCCAGGGAAGTTACGGTTGAAGGTCCTGACGCTGACCGAATCGGAAGGCGGCGCCTGTCCCATCCCGACGCACGGGCCGCACACAGGCTCGAGCATCCGCGCACCAGCCCGCACCAGGTCGGAGTAGACGCCGGTAGCGGCGATGGAGTCGAGGATCTGACGGCTTCCCGGCGTCACGGTCATGACGAGACCGGGATAGACCGTCTCGTCCCGCAAGACGGCAGCAGCGACGGCCAGGTCCTCGAAGCCGGAGTTGACCGAGCTGCCGATGCAGACCTGCGCGGCCTTGGTGCCTGCCACCTCGCTCACGGGGACGACGTTGCCGGGCGAGTGGGGCTGTGCGATCAGGGGTTCCAGCCTGTCCAGCTCGATGTGCTCGCGCTCGTCGTAGTCGGCGCCTTCGTCGGCGAAGAGCTCCACGAAGTCTTCCTCGCGCTGCTGCATCCTTAGCCACTCCCTCGTCCTCTCGTCCGAGGGGAAGACACCCGTGGTAGCGCCGAGCTCGGCGATCATGTTGCAGATCGTGGTCCGTCCCGTTACGTCTATGTTCGCGACGCCAGCGCCGTAAAACTCGAAGATGCGCCCGAGGCCTCCCCTGACGCCGCGACGCTTCAAGAGCTCGAGGATCACATCCTTCGGCGTCACCCAGTCCGAGAGAGTCCCTGTAAGCTCGACGCCGACTACCTTGGGAGCGGGGGTCTGGAATGGTTGTCCGGCCATAACGAGGGCCACGTCGAGACCGCCGGCCCCGATCGCTATGGACCCTAGAGCGCCGGAGGAAGT
>DATDKO010000315.1:0-2853 GCA_036519935.1 Rubrobacter sp.
ATGATGCCACGACGGTTCTGCCCGTCATCGTCTGCACGGAGCTTACAGACAACCCCGGCCAGTCCATCACAAACGCCGCCGAACAGATAGCCGCTGAAGTGCTGGAGAATCACCCGCACGTCTTCGATCCCTTCGCCCTCGCATCCATCGCCGGGCTCTCCTACGATAAGCCGTTTGTGTGGGTCGAGCACTACGAGGCCGGGGCCAGGGGTACGCCATCCGATTCGGCCTCGTTCGACCTCGTAGAGTTCTCCCACTATGAGGTGCGTGGCGAGCTGAGGGCGGGCCAGTGGGCTAAAGAGATCGGCAGCCCATCGTGGAAGCCCCTGGACCGCGCCAGCGTGGAGGCCCTGATCGGGCAGCCGGTTTAGCGGTAGGCACCTAACCAGGCCGGGGCTAACGTGCCCCGGCCCGCCCTGCACAAAGGGCGAGCACGAGTGTAGTACCTGAGTAGGCAGCCAACCAGCGGGCCTCTCCCGTGTACAATCGAAGCCATTACCCGGTCGGGCACGAACACTCCATCCTCCCGCCCGACCGGACCTTTACTTGACCCAACGTCGGGGAAAGTAGAATTCTCGGAAGTTCGCGGTATCAATCTCTCCCGCGTGGGCCCTCTCCTATGCCATGAGGCACGGGAAAGCAACATTCTAACCCTCTACCCCACTCCTAATGCTACGTTTATTGCGAGGATCAGATACAAGCTGTTGCAACTTGCTACGGACGGGACTTCCGAGAATTTCTCAAATATTTGCGTGCTTAGGAGCGGAGGATTCATCGCCGATTCATCGGCTATTGGTATATGGAGCTTTGAAAGTGTGTTGAGAACCTGGAGGTAGCCTATGGAGTCTTTGGTCACCGCTCTGGCACCGGTTTTCGCGGCTGGCTTAGCTATCCAGCAGCTGTTCGAACTGCTTGACCCTCTTTTAGAACGGCTGGACAAATCTGTGAAAAGCTACGTTACGAGCATTGGTAGTCTTGCGTTGGGTTTTCTGCTTGCCTGGCTGGGCGGGTTCCAAGTCTTAGGGCCGCTGGGAGTAAGCGTTCCTTCCGTGGTGGAAATCTTCGTTACGGGTCTCATTATTAGTGGCGGCACGGAGGGCATCAATTCCCTGCTTAAATTCCTTGGTTATGCCAAAGAGAAGCAGAAGGCAGAGGCAAAGGAAGAGGTCGCGAGGGTGTCCGGACAACAAGCAGCAGCGGCTATAGACAAGATGCATATGTAAAGGCGAGGCAGCATTAGAGGCCTTTTCAACGTTTTCACGAACGTCGTAGAAGGTTGTCCAGCGATCTTGGTTTCCTAGCGGCGCGGAGGGTGATTTCCCTCACGGGAAGAAGGCTGATTTTACTCAGGACAACACTTATATCCTCACGGTGGTATAAGCTGACTGGTAGCACTTAGCCAAGAGGCTTGAAGCCTAGAGGGAGGCGGTCGAATGACCGCCTCCCCTTTCGTTGGTGTCTTTTAGGTCATGAGCCTCTTCAGGTAAATGCTTTTGACCTGTGTGGCAGAGGGGGAGAGGGCGCTCCGGGCCTGATTCGAACCGCTTATTCATCCGAGTGCGTAGAAGAAGAATTCTGCGAAGTTCGTGTTGGGGTAGGATGTATTTATGGAAACCGTCTCCGAAAACAAGAGGAAGAGGGTAGCGAACTAGGAAGCGGTCAAGAGGGACGCCTCGGGCGAAACTTGCTAGATGTGCGAGAATCGGGCAAGGAGAGAAGCATGGCAGACAGGCTCAACATCGAGATAAGCGGCAGGCTCGTGCCGTTGCTGTTGCAGCTCGCCCGTCGGCAGGGGCGAGGACCCGACGAGATCACCGAGGAAGCGGTCTGGCGTTACCTCAAGTGGGTGAGTGAGGGTACAGAACCTGGTCCCGGCATCGGCAGGGAACTAGGAGAGATCTACGTTGACCCGCCCGAGGAGCCTGCTCGTCGCCCCGAAGACTTTCTCCTGGGCCTGTTCCAGCGGATAGACCGCGAGCAGCGTGAACGAGGCGTCGATCCCCTTTCCGAAGAGGAGGCCATGCGGCTTGCCGACGAGGAACTGCACGCCATGAGGCGTGAGGGCGGGGCCGGGCGCAAGGAGAGGATAGAGCGGTAGCTCGCGTCGTCCTCGACCCGGACATCTTCATCCGGGCCGCCATCTCCCCCGGTATGCCCCGCGACTTGATCATCAAGTGGGCGCAAGGCGAGTTCGAGCTCGTGGTCTCCACGTACCTGCTCTACGAGTTGCAGGCGGCTCTCTCGCGCCCGAACTTCCGCAAGTACCTCACGTTCCCCGTGCTCTTCCAGTACGTGATGTGGATCGCGGACAACGCGAGCGTCGGCTCCGACTCGACCGGATCGCCTCGCTACACCGGAGATCCCGGCGACGACTACCTTGTCACTCTCGCACTAGATACCGAAGCGGATCTGATAGTCGCCGTCGACAGGGATCTGCTCGACCACCGGGGCACCATCCCCGTCCCCGTAGACGACCCCCGGTCCTTCCTGGACACGCTAGCGGGGTATTAGCGCCTATTGATCCAACTACGGCCCTGCGGGGCTCCGGCCCCTCTTCTAGCCCTTATTCACCCGAGTGCGTGGAAGTGGAATTCTCGGAACTTCGCCATAACGGAGTTCTCGGAAGTTCAGAGATCTTCTTGTTTAGCTTCCCATATCAGCGGGTAGGCGTTTGTCAATGGCCACGGTAAACGCCGCTTGAGAGGAAGGAGGCGACCGCAGATGTGCTACACGCGCAAGGACCACGGCGACCTCGAGAAAGAGGCGCGCACGGTCACCGAGAGCAGGCTGAGGGAGGAGGAAGCCCGCCACCGGAAAGAGGAGCACGACCGGAGGAGGGCCAAGGAGGAGGAG
>DATDKO010000316.1:0-16382 GCA_036519935.1 Rubrobacter sp.
GGGGTCTTCGGTCAGCTGCGTGATCGAAGGCGGGAGCTTTCCTTCCACGATGTCGGCGAGGGTCACGGACTCGAGCACGGCGCGCAGGTTGGCGCGGACCGCGATCCAGACCTCCTGCAGGTGTTCGGCCGCGCCCTGGTACTCGACCGCCTCGGGCCACTCGCCCCTGACGTTCGCGAGGGGTCCTTCCACGGCGCGGATGATGGCGGCGAGCGAGATCTCCTCCGCCGGCAGCGCGAGCCAGTAGCCGCCCGATGCGCCACGCCTGGTACGGACTATCCCTGAGCGTTTCAGGTCGTGAAGTATATTCTCCATGAACTTCTTGGGGATGCCCTGGGTCTCCGAGATCCAATCCCCCTTTATGGGACCGGCATCCTCGGTCGCAGCCAGGGCCAGCTCGGAGGCCGCCCTTAGCGCGTAGTCGGTCTTGGCCGAAACCTGCAAGCTACCTCACGCTCCCTGGAAGGCCCTGGCTATACCAGCCGGCCTCAACCTTCATCGTCCCTCTTTCTCTCGCCCTGGTTCGGCACGTAGACGAACCAGTAAGATCCGATCAGTAAACCCAGAAAGAACACCAGCGCCCCGGCAAACTGCCAGTACTCCGTCGCCATCCAACCTCCTCTTTGTTCCGAAACCGTAACAGGCCCCGCCACACAATTCTACGATAGCAGCGCCGGCTTCGCCGCACAGCGCCGGCTTCGCCGCCCGGTCCGGGCTCGAGTTCATGATGCCTTCCGCGGAGGCCCAGTTATCGTTCCCCGGCCGGCCTTTCCACCGGTCGCGCCAGGTACTGGACGTAGCCGCGCGGGTTGCGTTCTGCCTCTTCGCCCAGCTCCCTGGCCCGCCACTCGGCCTGCTCCAGCGTCGCGTATCGGGCCACCACTATCTTCCCGAAGAGCGTCACCGCCACCACCTCGAAGCGTTCCTCTTCCACCCGGCTCCAGTCTTGACCCCCTTTCATTCTGCCTGCTAAGATCGCCTTTAGCAACGCTTTCCGGGAGAGGGAGTACAGGCGCTCGGGGCCGTATCTGTAGCGGACCCTGCACCCGACCTATAGAGGAGACGAGATGCTAGAGGGACTTGTCCAGGACTTCCAACTTACCCTTCCCTACTTCCTGCGCCGGGCTGAGCAGCTCTACGGGTACCGCGAGATCGTCACCCGCCGTCCCGACAGGTCTTTCCACAGGCACACTTACGCCGACTTCGTCTCTCGCTCCAAGAAGCTCGCCGTGGCCCTGGGGAACCTCGGCCTGGAGCCGGGGGACAGGGTAGGCACGCTTGGCTGGAACACCTACCAGCACCTCGAAGCGTACTTCGGCGTCCCTTCATCGGGACTCGTGTTGCACACCCTAAATCCCAGGCTGCACGAGGACGACCTCGCGTACATCGCCGGCCACGCCGAGGACAGGGTCATGCTCGTCGACGAGACCCTGGTGCCCGTCTTCAAGAAGTTCAGGGGACGTACTGGCGTCGAGCATGCTGTGGTCGTGACAGAGGGCGGGGATGTGCCAGAAGGTATGATCTCCTATGAGGACCTGATCGGGGCCTCCGACGAGGCCGAATTCGAGTACCCCGACTTCGACGAGAACCAGGCGGCGGCGATGTGCTACACCTCGGGGACGACGGGACGCCCAAAGGGGGCCCTCTACTCTCACCGCTCGACGGTACTCCACTCCATGATGGCGGCGATGGGCAACACGTTCGCCCTCTCTGAGGCTGACTGCGTGCTGCCTGTCGTCCCCATGTTCCACGTCAACGCCTGGGGCCTGCCCTTCGCCTCCGTCCTCGTCGGGGCCAAGCTGATGATGCCTGGCCCGAATCTGGACGCTGCGAGTCTTCTCGAGGACCTGGAGCAAGAGGAGGTGACGCTCACGGCTGGTGTCCCAACCGTCTTCCTCGCGGTCCTGCAGGCCCTGGACGCGGAGCCTGAGAGGTACGATCTGTCGAAGCTGCGGTCGATGGTCATAGGGGGGTCTGCGGCGCCCAAGGGCGTCATAAAAGACTACAAGGAGCGGCATGGGATCGAGGTCCTCCACGCCTGGGGTATGACGGAGATGAGCCCTATCGGGACCGTGGCCAACTTGACAACGGAGATGAAGAAGCTTCCCGAAGAGGAGCAGTTAGAGTACCAGGCCAAGCAGGGCTACCCCGTCCCTTTCGTCGAGATACGCGCCCGCGGCGACGAGGGCATGGTTCCGTGGGACGGAGAGTCCATGGGCGAGCTAGAAGTCCGCGGTCCCTGGGTCGCGAGTTCTTACTACGAGGCGCCTGAGGGGGACGACAAGTTTACCGACGACGGTTGGTTCAAGACCGGGGACGTCGTCACCATAGACCGTTTCGGGTTTATCAAGATCACCGACCGCAGCAAAGACCTCATAAAGAGCGGGGGGGAGTGGATCTCCTCGGTCGAGCTGGAGAACGCGCTTATGGCCCACCCTGCGGTCTCCCAGGCCTGCGTAATCGCCATCCCCCACGAGAAGTGGGACGAGAGGCCCCTGGCCGCCATCGTCCTCAGGGAGGGCGAGAGCGCGACAGAGGACGAGTTGCACACCCACCTCGAAGAGGACTTCGCCGGGTTCTGGTTGCCCGACACCTACGAGTTCGTGGAGTCCATCCCCATGACCGCGACGGGCAAGTTCCAGAAGTTGAAGCTGCGCGAGCAGTTCGAAGGCTACACGTCCCCGAAGAGCTAAGGTGAAGGTCATCGGGGCCGGCTTCGGCCGGACCGGTACGATGTCGCTGAAGATCGCACTCGAGACCCTGGGCTTCGACCCTTGCTACCACATGACCGAGGTCTTCGCCCACCCGGAGCACAGGGGGTTCTGGATCTCCGCCTGGCGAGGAGAACCGGCAGACTGGGATGGAGTCCTCGGAGGATATGAGGCGGCGGTGGACTGGCCGGCCTGCTCTTTCTACGAGGATCTCATGGAGCGCCATCCAGCCGCGAAGGTGATCCTGAGCGTCCGCGACCCCGAGCGCTGGTACGAGAGCGTAAGGAACACCATCTACGAGCTGAGCGTGGTAGTTCCCCGCCACTCCATCTACCGCATCGGCTACAAACTCGTCAGCCTCTTCGTTTTCCGTGGGTCCGGAGACGTCGACCTGGCGGACGAGATCATCTGGCAGGGCACCTTCGACGGGCGCTTCGAGGACAAGAACTACGCCATAGAGGTCTTCGAGCGCCACAACGCGGAGGTCCGACAACGTGTTCCCGGAGTCAGGCTACTCGTCTACGATGTAAAGGCAGGCTGGGGACCCCTGTGCGAGTTCCTCGGGGTCGAAATGCCAGACGAACCATTCCCCCGCACGAACGACACGGCGGAGATGCGGCGCAGGTTGCGGGCAGTAAAGGCCATCTCTATCGCCGCACCTGTCACCCTGACGCTACTGGCTGGGGCCGCGCTCGCTCTGCTCCGCAGGCGCGCCTGATGGTAGAGATCCTGCTCCAGAAGAACGTGCCGGCCGGGATGCGCGACGGTGCGACCCTGATGTCCAACGTCTACCGGCCTGCTGGCGGGGGTGGGTATCCTGTCCTCCTCACACGCCTCCCATACGGCAAGGATCTTCCATCTGGCGCGTCGGTCCTGGATCCGGTAACGGCCGCAGAGGCAGGCTACATCGTCGTCGTGCAGGACGTGCGCGGACGTTACCGTTCGGAAGGGAAGTTCGTCCCCTTCGTCAAGGAGTACGAGGATGGCTACGATACCGTCGAGTGGGCCGCGAAGCTCCCCGGTTCCAACGGGTCGGTCGGCATGTACGGCCTCTCGTACTTCGGAAAGACCCAGTGGCACGCCGCCGTAATGCGGCCGCCCTCGTTGAAGAGCATGGTCCCAGGCCTCACCTGGGGCAACCACTTAAACGGCGTCCAGATGCGCGGCGGCGTACAGGAGCTCGGCCTGATGCAATACTGGGCGCAGACGTCGCTAACCCTCGACCTCCTCTTCCGCAAGTACGCCGGCGACCGCGAGATCATCGGGGAGAAGCTCCCTGAGGTAATCCACACCATAGACACCCTCCTCGCAGGCGGCGGCTACGACGTGCTGCCGCTCAAGGACCTCCCGAACCCGGACGAACTGGTCCCCTTTGTGGAGGGAGGCTTCGGACGCGGCGTGCACCACGAGGACTGGGAGTACCTCAACATCGAGGGCAAGTACGAAAACGTAGAGGCGCCAACCTTCCACATCGGCGGCTGGTATGACTGCTTTATCGGGGAGACGCTCCGCCAGTACGAGGCGATGAAAGAACGCTCTCGGGAAGCAGGGCTACGTCCGCCGCACCTTCTGGTCGGCCCGTGGACGCACGGGGACTTCGGCAGCACATTCGGGGATCTCGACTTCGGCATAGGGAGCTCGGGTATGTTCCTGGACTACAGCGGCGACCTGACAGACGCCCACCTCCGCTGGTTCGACGCCACCCTGAAAGGAGACGAGGGCGCGCTCCGGGGTACGCCCCCGGTACGGGTCTTTATCATGGGAGAGAACCGCTGGCGCGGCTACGAGGAGTGGCCGCCTCCTGGGTCGCATACAGAGGATTGGCACCTGATCTCCGACGGCTCGCTGCGCCGCGAGCCAGGTGGAGCCGGGGACGTGTCCGCACGCTACGATTACGACCCCGAGGACCCTGTCCCGACGTTGGGAGGTCCCGTCCTTATGGCCGCCATTCACGGCTCAGGGCCGAGGGATCAGCGGCCCATTGAGAGCAGGCCCGACGTGCTCGTCTACACGAGCCCGACTCTGAAGAGTCCTCTTACGGTCCTCGGATCCGTCTACGTTACGCTCTTCGCGGCCTCCTCCGCCCCCGACACGGACTTTGTGGCGCGGCTCGTCGACGTCTACCCTGACGGGCGGGCGATCTGCGTCGCCGACGGCATCCTACGGGCGAGCGCCAGGGAGAGCTACCCCGCGCCCGGCGTGGTCACGCCCGTGGCGCCTTCCCCTATCAAGCCCGGTCAGATCTACGAGTACGTCATTGACCTTTGGGCAACGGGCATCACGTTCCTCCCGGGGCACAGGATGCGGGTGGAGATCACATCCAGCTCCCATCCCCGCTGGGAGCGCAACCTCAACACGGGCGAGAGCACACTAGAGTCCTCTCGCACCGAGGTAGCCAGCCAGACCATCTTCCACGACGCGGGGCGAGCGAGCAGGATCTCGCTGACCGTAGTAGAAGGGTAGAGGGATGAACATCTCGAAAGCGGTTCTGATCACCGGCTGTTCCTCAGGCATCGGATGGGCAACTGCCGAGCGCCTCATGGATGTGGGCCCTATCCTCAACCGGGGATTCGGATGGCGCCGAGGTAGTATCATTCGCCGTTCTGGGATGGGGTTTCCGCGGGTGTCAGCTCGACGTGCATGGTTTTGTTACCCCTGAGGCGATGGACCAGCGGGACAAGAAGGCCGTGCAGGGCAGGATACTTGCTGGCGAGAAGCTTTGCAGCGCGGGCAGATCCTTCGCCATCGAGCACCCTGGCGCGGGCCTGGATAGGTGGCGCCGTCGGTTTGCCACGCGCCGTAGAAGGGGCGAACTGGACTTCGGGGTTGTTGCGGATGCGCCTCAGCTTCCACGCCGTGTCCCAGGTACGGAAGTAGGCGAGATCCCCCTCCACCGCGATGTTGACCGCGGTGCCGACCGGCGTGCCGTCGCGCTTGTACGTGGTCAGCAAGACCGCCCACTGCCCGACGAAGGGTTCGAGGGTCCGCGTCGCATCATTCATCGTCCGGTTACCTCCTTACCTGTCGCTATCCGCGTGCGCAAGAAGTCTTCCCAGCTGATCTTTCCGTAAGCCCGATCCGGGCACACCAGCGCGCCTTCGCGGAACGCGCGCGCTGTCTTGCCAGGCACGGGAACCTCGAAGATCCTGCGCCGGCTTCCCTTCGCCTGCATGTAGCCGCGGGCGGCGTCGGCCAGGGTGCTTACCTCGGGTCCGCAGATGTCGGGGACGCGGCCCGCTGGCCCGGAGAGCGCGAGATCTACCAGACGTCCTTCTACCACGCGCCGGCCGAGAACCCCCGTCCCTCCCGTGACGAGGACTCGCGGCGGGTTCATCTCGAGTCCTCCTCTCTTTCGGTTCTTTCGAGCGGCGGCACGTTACCGAGCTTCTCGGGGTTGACGACGAGCCGGATGGTCCTGATGCTTCCATCGGCCACCTCGAGGCTCACGACGCTCTGGGGAGTGCCGCCCCCGAAGTAGCCGACGAGGCCAGGCCTTCCGTTGAGGCGTGTTCGCCTTACGGCGAAGCCGGGCGGGACGTTGCGCAGTATTCCGGTGAGGAACCGGGCTACGTTGTCGGCACCGTAGATAGATAGGTCTCAGCGCGGCGCGGGTCTTCCCTCCACCGTCGGAGTAGAGGGTCACATCCTCCGAGAGCAGCGCGAGGAGGGCCTCCAAGTCGCCGCTGAGGCTTGCCTGCAGGAAGCCCTCCATCAGGCGTTCCTCCTGCTGCGGGGAGCTCTCGAAGCGAGGCCGCCTGGCCGCCACCGACTGCCTGGCGCGGCGTGAGATCTGGCGGCAGTTGGCCTCGCTCTTTCCGACGAGGGATGCTATCTCCATCCAGTCGAAGATCTCGGCGCGGCTCACCACTGCCCGACCTCGCTTCGCGAGACGATCTACGAAAATAGCTTCTGTGCGAACACCTCATCACGTCGCTCTATGAATAAGACGAAACGCCCTGGCCCACCGTGACATTAGGACCCAGGACGGCGACGGTCTTAACGGTGAGGGATCAGGTACCCCTTCGGACCACGTCGAGGGCCGTCGAGTAGACGTTCAGCGGCCGGTTGTCGTCCATCGGCACGACCGTCACGTCGGCTCCTCGCCCGGCGACCACGGCGAAGGCTGGATCGTTGGTATCCATCACCACAATGGTGGGGACGCCAGCAGCGATTGCAGCCCCCGCGAAACCGTGGTCGGCGACCACCAGGTCGACCGCTCCTGTCTGCCGCAGTACATCCCTCATGGGCTCGGGATCGTGGGTGTGGAACAGGCTGGCCCCGTCGCCGAGGGTGGCTACCGACTCCGCCCAGTCCAGGGATACTCCTCGCTCGTAGCGCCCGCGCATCTCGACGGTGAGAACGTCGCCGCCCAGCTCTTGCGCCCACCTGGAGAGTCCGAGGTAGTAGAGGATCATTGCTCCAGGATGTCCGGTGGCGAAGATCAATCGTCCCTCCGACCCGGCGACAGCCTCTATCCGCTCTCCCGTTTCGACGAGCCCTGCGGCCGTGCGCGCCGGGTCTATGCATCCCCTTCCCTGGTTCTCCTCCCTGTCCGGCGGGTTACCGATCTGGAAGGCAACGGCGTCGTATGCCTCCTCGAAGTCCACGTCCCACAGTAGCTCCTCCATCCCGAACGTGTTGGACTCGTCGTGCTCGAGGAGCAGCCCGATCTTGTAGAGGTTGTTCTCCGCGCCGTGGGAGGTTCGGGTGCCTGCCACCCCGGCTTCGGAGAGCCAGTATGCGTGCTGTCCGAGCAGAGGGTTCACGGAGCCTGAGTTTAGCAGAGCTTGCGCACCGCAAGAGAGTGCCGGGCTCGCTATCTGCTGGCCTTAGCAGCTTCTTCCGTGATGGCAGTAGTTGCTCCCTGCGCTCATTCAGTCCGTCGTGCGCGTCGCGGCATGCTCCGTGGCCTAATCTAGTCAGCGACCTCCTCCCGGCCTTCGCCTCCGATGACGCTGTAATGGGAGCGCCCTGGGAACTTTCAACACCGCGGGAAAGTGATCCTGCGGATTCCATATTACGGCCTATCTGGTGCAAGCCTGAGAAGTTCCTGCGGCATCCTGACAGGTTTGCCTGTGGCCAGGTCGACGGAGGCGTGGCGCGTGTGGCCTGTGACGAGGACTTCTCCCTCGCGAAGCACCTCGTAATCGAAGCGGAGGGAGACCTTGCCCAGTTCGGCGAGGTTGGTATTTAGGGTCAGCTCGTCGTCGAAGAAGGCTGGTCTGTGGTAGTGGAGGAGCGCCTCGACGACGACTAGGCCGCGGCCTCGTCGCTCCATTTCTCTGTAAGAGTGGCCTGTGGCGCGCAGCCATTCTACGCGTCCGACCTCGAAGTAGGAGAGGTAGGTGGCGTTGTTGACGTGTCCCTGGGCGTCGATCTCGGCGTAGCGGACCCGGATTTTGGTCTCGTAGACTATCTTCCCTCGAACTCTGCTTTGCGCTTCTCGCCGAATGCGTTCATGCCTTCGCGGGCATCCTCGGTGGCGAAGAGCAGGGCGAACTGGTCAGCCTCGAACTCGAGGCCGCTTACTAGATCGACGTCGAGCGTACGGTTCGCTGCCGCCTTGGCGTGTCTGACGGCGAGCGGTCCGTTGGCGGAGATCTCGGCCGCCAGCTCCCTGGCCGCGTTCAACGCTTCGCCCTCGGCGACGACGCGGTTGACGAGGCCTATCTCCTTGGCCTCCCCGGCGCTTATGCGACGGCCGGTGAAGATCAACTCCTTGGCCAGCGCGGGCCCGATCAGGCGCGGCAGGCGCTGGGTGCCGCCCATGCCGGGGAGTATCCCGAGGCTGACCTCGGGGAAGCCGAAGGTTGCATTCTCGGCGGCTATCCTGATGTCGCAGGCGAGCGCGACCTCACATCCTCCGCCGAGCGCGTAACCGTTCACGGCTGCTATGGTGGGGACGGGGCTCCTGTCGAGGAGGGCCATCGCGGCGTGCCCGATCTCTGAGAAGCGCTTGGCCTCCAGGGGTTCCATGATGCTCATGGCCCTTATGTCAGCTCCAGCGACAAATGCCCGCTCCCCCGCTCCCGTAACGACGATCGCGCGCGGCCCTTCTGACTCCAGATCTAGCAGCGCCTGTCCGATCTCCTCGACCACCTGCCTGTCCAGGGCATTCAACTTCTCCTGACGGTCGACGGTAAGAACTGCGATGCCGTTCTCACGTTCTAGCTTCACATAGTCCAAGACGAAACTCCGTTTCTGGGTTACAGGCATCAGGTTTCAGGTTTTTTCCTGATGCCTGTAACCTGATGCCCGAAGCCTAACTCACTGCCTGCTCGACGTACTCTACAGCTTTCTTCGTGGGTGTTCCCGGGGTGAAGACCTCGCCGACACCGAGCTCCTTTAGTTTTGTGATGTCTTCTTTGGGGATGGTGCCGCCGACGAACACGAGTATGTCTTCGGACTCGTTCTCTCTCAGGAGTTCGATTATGCGGGGCACCAGGGTCATGTGGGCGCCTGAGAGAATGGAGATGCCGATGGCGTCGACGTCCTCCTGGATGGCCGCCTCGACGACCTGCTCGGGGGTCTGGTGGAGGCCCGTGTAGATGACCTCCATCCCGGCGTCGCGAAGGGCGCGGGCGATGATCTTGGCCCCCCTGTCGTGCCCGTCGAGGCCAACTTTCGCTACAACCACCCTTATCGTGCGCGCCACAGTGACCTCATTCTAACCGCCGCCTGAATTCCGTGCGTCATCTCCTGAGCTCGCGCAGGTTGTCCCAGAGGACATAGATGCCGATCACGAGCACGGCGGCGACTACGAGTTGCCAGAAGAACTCGTAGATGATGACAAGCGTGGCGACGACGGCGAGTCCTATGTTGGCGCTGCTGACCAGGTTGACGAGGCGGCCTCTGAAGCCGGCCTCGACGAACGCGAAGAACGCGATGCTGAAGACGAGCATGGAGATCAGGTGTTCCCGCTCGAACATGGCTATCCCGACGAAGCTTATGAGCATGAGGCTTACGCTTATGGCCGCCCAGGCCTCGGCCACGCGGCTCACCCTCAGCTCGTCTTCTGAGGCCGGCCTATGGGCGCGGGAGATGTGGGCCCGTGCCTGGTCACGCTCGCCGGCCCTCAGACGGCTGGCGTACTCGGTGAGAGACTCTGAAACGGCCTCATCCGTGGCGAGCTTTCCACGGAGCCGGTCCAGCTCTCCGGAGAGCTCAGCGACGCGTCTGGTCCCTTCCTGGTAGGGCGCGTCGAGGTGGGACCTGTCGCGCATCGCCGCGAGCTCGATACCGAGCTTTTTGAGCTGCCGGCTCTTGTCGTCGATGTCGGCCCTCAAGGCGCCGCACCGCGAGATGATGTCGGCCCGCTGTTCGAGGATGGCCTCCAGCATCTCGGTCGGAGGAGGCACCTTGTCGAGCCCGGCCCATCCCACGGGGTCGTACCAGGCACGGTTGATGCTCTTGTCGCGGTTGTACATCGGCCCAGCGGGGGCATCCTCGCCCTCGAAGGGGTCCCTGGCGTAGAGTCCCCACAACCCGCGGTAGCCCGAGACCCAGTCGGGGGGTGGGTCCGAGATGAGCCTGGGCTCATCCCAAGCCCTGTCTCCCCCCTCCCCCACGCTCAAGCCGTCCCCGCGCGCGTAATCCACAAAGGGAATGCTGAAGTAGCCTGACCCACCGCCTTCCTCGCCATCTCCCACGTACTGGCCGAGCCTCGTCTCCCAGAAAGACCGGATGGCTCCAGCCACCCTTGCGAGAGGTGAAGGCAGGGGGAGGGTAAGCTCCGTCAGGTACTCGCCTGGCGCGTAGTAGCTGGCGTGGGAGCCTGCGCCAACGTAGATCACGGGGTGCTCCCCCACCTTCTCCACCTCCGGATCGTCCCAGCGGCGACGGAGGTTGTCCCCCGTGTAGTTGTGGGCTGCGTATGCTACCCACTCAGGGCTTACTTCTCCCGCCTCCGACTCGGAGAGGTAGATGAAGATCTTCTCCCAGTCCGCCTCGTGGTCGTTCGCGCCGAAGAACCCGCTCCTCCAGTCGTTGAACGGGTAGAACAGCCAGTACTGAAGTACGATCCAGCCGTCCTGCCGCAGCACACGCCCGTGGTAGCGATATCGTTCCTGGTTGGCCATTATGCGCTCGTAGGCTACCGAAGCCGCTGCGGCCGATTCCCCTGGCACCCTTCCGCGGGCGAGGAGCGCGATCGAGTAAAGAGCGTCGACGAAGCGGGAGAAGTACCCGACGCGGGCGAGACGGCCCCGCCCTGCCCTGAAGGGTCTCGTCGACTCCTTGCGGTCCTTGGCGCGTCTGCGGAATACTCGCAAGCGCCTGCCACGAGAGTCTGGCCCGAGATCCTCGGCATCCGTGAACTTGAGAAAATGTACGGCGCCGGCCTCGTCCATAGGCTGCTGCGCGAGCCGGTCCAGGCTCAACTCCCCACCGGGGACGACGCATACGGCCTCCTCACCCGGCCTCTGCACCCAGAGGCTGCAGGCCTGTACGTAGGGTTCGACGTCCATAGGGTAGAACTTGTCCCCTGTGGTCGAGCGGATCACGGGCTCGAAACGCCGGAGAAGGGCCGTGGCGGCCCCCACGCCGAGGCTCTCAGTTTTCATGCGACGCCTGAGGGCTCTGTCCGGTGCGGAACACCATCCTTACGTCCTGGGAGTTGAGGTAGAGGATCATCAGTATGCAGTAGGCCATGATCGGGTAGACGTAGCCAGGCTGGAACAAAGAGTAGAGCCACAGGCACACCGCCAGGCTCAGACCCTGCGCGATCGCGGCCAGAAGCCATCCCCTGCGTTGCAGGAAGAGGAAGCTCAGCGCCGAGAGCAGCGTCAGGACGGCGGAAGGGACGAAGAGGGCGAAAACAGCCACTTCTACAGCCTGATGCTGCGGACTCCTCAGGTTGATCCCCCTCCAGTCGACCTGCAAGAACTCATAGCCGCCAAGGAGGACGAGCCCTATCACCTCGAGGATCAGAAGCACCCCTATCACCCTCACAGGCCGGTATGATGTCTTCTCTGATGCTACCAGGGTCCGGGTTCTTTCTCTCGCCTACTCGCCAATTCTACAGTCCGCCGCGAGTTTCAGCCCAACGACTATCGAGCAGGCCAAATACCCCCTCACCGGCTTTTCCACGAGTTCGGCCAGTAAAATGCATCGGCGACGTGGGACATGGAGTTTCGGGATTTTCCTGAGAGATCTAGTCCTTCTCGACGGGGTTGGTGAGGGATCCGAGGCCCTGTATCTCGATCGTGACCTCATCTCCTGCCTTCAGCCACACCTGCGGGTCGCGGGCAGAGCCGACGCCTGGTGGCGTGCCTGTGACTATGACATCGCCTGGGACGAGGGTCATACCCTGGGAGAGGAAGGAGACGAGCTCGGCGACGGAGAAGATCATCTTCTGCGTCGTCCCATCCTGCATGATCTCGCCGTTCAGGATGCAGCGGATGGAGAGGTCCTGGGGGTCTTCGATCTCATCTGTAGTCGCGATGAACGGCCCTAACGGGCAGAAGGTATCTATGGACTTGCTGCGCGTCCACTGTCCGCCCTCCGAGAACTGGAGGTCGCGCGAGGAGACGTCGTTGGCGTTGGTGTAGCCGAAGACGTAGTCGAGGGCCTCGGACTCGGAGACGCTGCGGGCGGCACTCCCGATAACGACGGCGAGCTCAGCCTCGTAGTCGGCCTGCTCGGTTATGGAGGGTATTCTGTTGGCCTCGCCTGGCCCTATGAGCGCGTTCGGGTACATGGCGAAGACGATGGGCTTCTCGGGGATATCTGCCCCCGTCTCGGCCGCGTGGTCCTCGTAGTTGAGGCCTATGCCGATGATTTTCTGGGGCCTCGCTATCGGGGCGTGGACGCGCGCCTCCCCGAGCGGCACCGTATCTTCTCCAGGCTCAGGGCTCCCACCGTACTCGATGAACTCGATCATGTCCTCGTGGCCGAGGGGCCTTATCTCCTCGCCCTCCAAAGACCCGACGCGCTGCTCTCCACCACTCATCGAATACGTCACCAGTTTCAAGATATCTCCTCTCCTAGAATTCAAGATGAACGATAGCATCTTAGCAGCAAGGCGGGTCCCCTCTCGCGTCCCTACGGCTGGAGACGCTCGATCCTCCAGGCTCCATCTTCGCGGCGATACACGAGCCTGTCATGCAGCCTGCTCTCGCGTCCCTGCCAGAACTCGATGGTGTCGGGCTCGACCCTGTAGCCGCCCCAGAAAGGGGGACGTGGGATCTCACGCCCCTCGTACTCAGCCTCGAGTGCCCTTACCCGCTCTTCCACAATGGTCCTGTCTTCGACGGGGCGGCTCTGCTCGGAAGCCCACGCCCCGAGACGGCTTCCGCGCGGACGACCCGCGAAGTAGGCGTCGGACTCCTCGCCGGAGAGGCGGCTGGCGCGGCCCTCGATCCTGACCTGACGCTCCAGCTCGCCCCAGTAGAACAGGATGGCGCACCTGGAGTTCGTCTCGAGCTCGCCGGCCTTGCGTCCCTCGTAGTTGGTGTAGAACACGAAGCCCCGTTCGTCGTAGCCCTTGAGGAGGACGGTGCGGGCTGAGGGCTTCCCGTCTGAGGTGGCAGTAGCGAGTATCATGGCGTTCGGCTCGTGGAGATCAGCGTCGATGACCTTCTCGAACCACTCGTGGAACTGGACAATGGGGTCGGGGTCCAAGTCGGCTTTGGCCAAGCCTGCGCTGGTGTATTCCTTGCGAAGACTCGATGCATCCACGGTGTATCTACCAGCCCCATGTTCCCGGGGCGCCCTTGAAAGGGCCGACTATGTCGGGGGTGATCCAACCCCCGTAGAAGTCCCCTTCCTGCGCCTCGACCTTCTCCCCCCCAACCCAACACCCGTCCATCATGGAAGGGTAGAAGGCCACGTAGGCTTCGAGGCCGGCGAAACGCGGCGTCGGGTCGGGGTAGAACCACGCCGTCCGCCTCTCCGTCCTCTGTTCTGTAGTCACGTCGTAGTAACTGGCCCGCCCCTTCCACTCGCAGTGCGAGTTCCCAACCGAGGGCTCCAGATGCTCCATCCTCACGTCCTCGGGCGGGATGTAGTACACGGGCGGGTGGCTCGTCTCGAGGACGCGTTTTGCCCGCGTGGTGTAGGCGAGCGTGACGCCGCCGAAGACGACCTTGATCTTCTTGTTCCCGTCCTCGACCCTCGGCGGGCGCGGGTAATCCCAGACGGACTCCTGTCCCTGACCTGGTTCTATTCGCCTGCGGTCCATGAAGTCCTCCTCGTCTTTGATCTCCTGAGATTATATGGTCGATCGAAGTACCCTTGTGTACGCAGGCGTACGATCCGTGAACACCTAGCCAGTCCTCGTGAGGGTGTATAGTTCACTGGGTTCGTGCGGGTGGCATGAGAGAAGGGACTTTTGTTTTCAAGGGTCGGTGCCGGACTCTCTGCAGGGTACGACCGTCTCAGGACCAGCGTGTGGTCTATCTTGCAGGCGGCTGTGGCTGCGAGCCTGGCCTACTTCGTGGCTGAAGTGCTCGTCGGGCACGAGCAGCCCTTCTTCGCCCCCATAGCCGCCGTTATCTGCCTCAGCGTAACCCTCGGCCAGAGGAACAGGCGTGCCATCGAACTCGTCTTCGGAGTCGCCGTCGGGCTCATGGTGGCCGACCTCCTCGTGCTCGTCATAGGCAACGGGACGCTCCAGATCGCCGTCGTCGTACTCCTTGCGATGGCGGCTGCGGTTTTCTTCGGAGGAGGAACTATACTGATCAACCAGGCTGCCGTCTCGGCAGTCCTCGTTGTAGTGCTGCAACCTCCCGGGGACGTGTTCTCGCCTGAGCGCTTTGTCGACGCGCTCGTCGGTGGCGGGGTTGCGCTCGCGATCAACTACCTCTTCCCAATCAACCCCGAGCGATTGGTGGAGAGGGCCGCTGCCCCCGTCTTCGACGAGCTAGTCGCGGTACTAGAGGAGATCTCCGCCGTGCTCGAAAGCGGAGACGAGAGACGGGCCGAACGGGTCCTGCAACGGGCCAGGGAGTTAGATGGCAGAGTCAGAACCCTGAACGAGGCGCTCGAAGCGGGCTACGAGACGGCCAGGCTCTCGCCGACCCGCCGCAGGTCCTTGAGGCAACTCGAGTTCTACGGCAGCGCCGGCATAAGGATCGAGCTGGCCGTCATAAACACCCGCGTCCTGGCCCGTGGCGTCTACAATGCCATCAGGCGAGGAGATAGGATAGCCCCGCAACTGCCCGAGGCCGTCCTCGACCTCTCACGGTCCGTAAAGGCCCTGGCCGCCTTTCTGGAGGACGGCGAGGGGCCTGAAGAGGCGCGCCGGTGGGCGCTCGAGGCAGCCAGGACCGCCACCGAGATCCTGGAGGAGCGTCACGAGCTAGGGATCAGCGTCCTCGTCGGGCAGGTTCGCTCCGCCGCCGTCGACCTGCTAAGGAGCACGGGGATGGATCAGGCCTCAGCCCTACAGGCCCTTGAGGACGCCGCAGGCCGCGCCTCGGAGATCGGGTAAAGGTGCCGCGATCGGGGGCCCGCCCTTACCCTTCGTCGATCAGGGCGTCGGCTTCGATCTCGACCAGGATCTCTGGCGCTATGAGGCGGCTGACCTCGACCATGCTGGTGGCGGGACGGACATTGCCGAAGCACTCGCCGTGGGCAGACCCGATCTTCTCCCAGTCCTCGATGTTGACCACGTAGATCCTGGTCCTCACCACGTCGGAGAGCTCTGCACCGACAGCCTGGAGCGCTACCTTGATGTTGTTTATGGCCTGGACGGTCTGCGCGTAAGGGTCACCTACACCAACGTATCCCCCGCTCCCGTCCGTGGCGGTGGTCCCCGAGACGTACACAAAGCGACCGCGCCGAACAGCCCGCGAGTAGCCGACCCTGCTCTCCCATAGCGTGCCGCTGGTTACGTTCTCACGCTTCATGATAGTCCCTCGACGAAAAGAACCACCCCATTCTACCTTCCTGGCGTCACAGGAGTCCCCAGCGTTCGAGCTCCTCTCTGAAACGTGTTCCCTCCGCAGAATCTTCCTTGTAGAAGACGGCGGGCTCTCCGATGGGAGCCGAGACCGTCTCGTAGACGCTGCGTTGCGGAAGGCCGTATCTCTCTCCTGTCCAGAGGTGGACCCATTTGCCCGCCGGGAGATAGATCTCCCCGCTGTCGCTGCCAGGGTCGAGCACAGGCGCTACCATGAGATCGGGGCCGACCATAAACTGGTACTCCAGGCCGAGCACCTCGGGATCGTTCGGGTAATGTATGAAGGGGTGCCTGACGACAGGGAGTCCCGTTTCGTACGCCTCCTTCACCAGTTCGATCCTGTAGGGTTTCCAGGCGGCGTAGACCTTCGCGAAGCGGGCGAAGTGCGTGAGGGTTTCCATGTCCGAGTAGATCTGGTGGTTGACCTCGGGTATGTTGCCCTCGTGGGTACGGAAGACCGTCGTAAAGGCGCCGAGCTCGATCCAGCGCATGAGCAAACTCTTTGGAGCGATGATACTTCAGGAGGACGTTGTCTATGGCGGTGTAGCCGCCGATATCCGAGTGCTCGAAGGCGTAGCCGGAAAGCCCGCTCGAGAGCAGGCCGGTGACAGCACTCTTGATGCCGTCATGTTCATCCCAGTCAACGAGTTGATCACCAAGCCAGAACAGCGTACTGTAACGGGGGCTCCGTGTATAACCGGAGCGGTCGAAGTAGACGATGTCCTCTCCTCGCCCCGCTTCCTGGATGGCCTCGCGGTTGAGCTCGGCCC